>CAZKTR010000106.1:0-9628 GCA_964555525.1 uncultured Pirellulaceae bacterium | reverse complement strand
GGCGCATCCGGCGATCAAAGAACTTGAAAGGTAGCCGATGTCGCCAGACTTCGGGAAGCGGCTAGGTAAGGCCTGAACTCTGGCGAGCCCAGCTACGTAGCCGATGTCGCCAGACTTCGGGCGAATTGCCAAGACCTTCCTGAACTCTGGCGAGCCCAACTACGACGGCCATGTCCCTCAGAGATTGAGTTGAATACTACACGGGGTTTGTTAGACTGCGTCCGAGTAGTTTTGTTCGAACAAACTTTTGGAGTCCAGCACCGATGAAATTTAAATTACCCGCCAAGCTGATGTGTGGTTTTGTATTAGCGATAGCTGCCGTGGCTTCGGGTGACGATCCGGTGACCGATGACTCGTCATCGGGAGTGGTGCCCGTTCCAGCAACGGTTCAAGCAAAAAAAGTACCAGGAGCCAAGCCACGCAACGTGGTGTTTATCCTGTCCGATGATCATCGCTACGATGCGATGAGTTTTCTCGGTCATCAGTTTGCAGAAACCCCGCATTTGGATTCGCTGGCTAAAAACGGCGTGCACATGAAAAATGCGTTCGTCACGACGTCGCTCTGTTCGCCAAGCCGCGCGTCGATTTTGACGGGGCTGTATACGTTTCGTCATCGCGTTATCGACAATCAACGGTTGGTTCCCAAGGGCACTTTGTTCTTTCCGCAGTATCTTCAAGACGCCGGTTACAAAACGGGCTTCATTGGAAAGTGGCATATGGGCGGCCACACGGATGACCCGCGGCCGGGTTTTGATTACTGGGTCAGTTTCCGCGGGCAAGGCCATTACACGCCGCCGACTCCAGACTACACGATCAACGAAAACGGAAAGAGAGTTCCTCAGGACGGCTACATCACGACTTTGTTGACTCGCTACGCGGTCGACTTTTTGGACCAGCAAAAAGACAGCGAAGAACCATTCTTTTTGTACTTGTCTCACAAAGCCGTTCACTCAGAATTCACGCCAGAAAAAAAATACGCAAACAAGTTTGCTGACAAACCGTTCAAACGACCCGCCAGCGAAACAAAGGTTGACGGTAATAAACTCAATCGGCCTCGTTGGTTGCTTGACCAGCGCAATAGTTGGCACGGCGTTGATTTCCCTTATCAAGGCGACTTGGACATCGAGCAATATTACAAGCGATACTGTGAAGCACTTTGCTCGGTCGATGACAGTGTCGGTACGGTTTTGAATAAGCTCAAGGAAATGGGTATTCACGACGAAACGTTGGTCATCTACATGGGCGACAACGGGTTTATGTTTGGCGAGCACGGTTTGATTGACAAGCGGGTGGCTTACGAGACATCGATTCGCGTGCCCATGTTGGCTCAGTGCCCAGAGTTATTTGAAGGCGGGACGGTCGTTGACAAAATGGTCGCCAACATCGACATCGCTCCGACGGTGATGGAAGCCATGGGGTTGGAAAAGCCAGCGCACATGGACGGGCAAAGCTTTGTTTCGTTGGCCAAGGGGCTCGATGTTGCTTGGCGTGAGTTTTTCTTATACGTCTACTACTGGGAGAAAAATTTCCCGCAGTCGCCGACCGTGTTTTCGATTCGAAGCGACAAGTACAAATACAATTCGTACTACGGTCTTTGGGATACCGACGAATTTTTCGACATTCAAGCGGACCCTGAAGAGCAAAACAATTTGATCAGCTCGTCACAGCATCAAAAGCAAGCTCGACAGATGGAGCAGCAGATGTACAAGATGATGGGGGAGCTTGGCGGGATGAATATTCCGATGAATGCTCCGGCTGGTCGGTCGAACAATATACGTTTGCGTGGTCGCGGCGGCGATCAAGCAGCGGACTTCCCCGCAAACCTTGTCGTGGATGAACCGCACCCGCATGGTGCCAAACCGAAGCCAAAAAAGAAAAAGCTAAAAGCCGAGTAGTAGAAGTTGGGGCTTACGAAGCGTCAGCAAGGAGTGGATTGCCGAGGTATCGAGCTTCAGGACTCGTGGCCTACTCTAAATTGGTGTAACCGGCATTGAAACTATCGACCACGTAGCTTGACGTTGCGACGTTTTAGTTCGTCGACTTGTTGTTGGTTCATCAAGTCAAACGCAGCCACTAATCGGTCGAGCCCTGTAAGTTCGGGTTCGACCCGCTGTAGGACAGCCACGACTGCTTCCAGCGTTGACAAAGAATCTCGAGTCGGTTCTTTGCGGATCAAGTATCGGCTGGGTGATTCGGGATTCAAACGGTAATGAGGCAACTTCTTTAAGATGGGGATGTCGCGGTACATCGTACGAGCGTGATTCCAAGTGCCATCGAGAAACACAAACTGGTCTGGCAGTTCGCTTGCCGGTAGATCCGCCAGTGACTTCGCGTTCTTTCGCGGATATAGCAGGCCCGCGTTTTTGCTGATGCCCAGTTCTTGACCGGCCAGTTCCATGTTGCGACCCACGATCAGCTCGGAATTTTGCAACGCTTGGGCCACGATGCGAGCTGAGTTGAAAGGGTGCGTGCGTTCGATTCGATGTTGCAAAATCAGTAAGTTAGTTTGGTTGTTGATTTTTGGAATCGCATCGCAAAAGCAAGCATACTTGGGGCGATAGCAACCGTAACACCGTTGCCGAACATGCTCGATAGGCGGGTTTTTAATTGGTAGGATTGGCGAGTTCATATGAGGCGTTTTGTTGGCGCGTCGTCATCAAATTGGCTAGTTATACGGGTTAGATCGGCAAAGTTGTATTCAATGCTATAATTAGTTGCGTGTCACCTGTAAACTAACTAACATCGGCCTCGGTTGACAGCAGAATTTTAGTAGGAAGTCTTGGAGTTTTTGATGGTTCAAATCAGCTGCACTCAGTGTAATGGTGTCTTCAAAATGGGTAGTTCGCAAGGGCATGCGTACGTGCAATGCCCATACTGTGGTACTGCTAATGCAGTGGCTAATACAGCAGCGAAAGGGCAACCTGGCGGAAAGGCCCCGATCGACGGGACCGGGTCGTCACGTAATGTTATGTACGTGGTGATTGCCATCGCAAGCGTGTTTGTTTTTATGCTGTTGTTACTGGTGGTTGGAGCTTTTGCTTGGTACAGCCTCAGTGGTCCTGAACCACAAGTCGCTGATCGGCAACCTGAAGCGGATGCAGAGTTGGTAGCCCCCAGTGATGAGGCAGAGCAACCGAATGCATCGTCCAACACCGGTGACAACAAACGGAGAACTAAACCTTCGAAGCCCGCTTCAACCATTGGCAAGAACAAGTCTTCCTTTCGATATAGTTTCGACGAGGGCCATCGATATGAATACTCGTTCTCGGTTAAATCAAAGTTGAACAAACAAGACGTCAATGCAACTGGAACCGTGAGTTACACGGCGGGTGAAGTCGGAGGTCGGATAAATTCCGAATTGAAACATGGCTTAGCCGGTCAGATTGCTCAGAGGCCTAATTTGATGCAAGTTGGATGCATTGCGTCGTATGTACAAGGGACGAGTGCTAGAGGTAGCACGCCGAGTCACTCGGCTTGGAGCGGAGATCTGCTTTGTGATGATACTGGGCAAGTACACAAGTCGGTGTTCAAGTTCGGAAATAAAGACGAAAGCCAGTTGATACCCTACGTGTTTTCGACGTTGCAGCAGGTCGGGTTAGTCGATTTTCCAGACAATGGAGAGAAGAGCTGGTCGGAAGAGGGAGCGATTCAAGTGGTAAGTGTTTCCGCCAATGAAACGCAGGCTCCCCAATCTCCAATCGACCGAATACTAAGTAGGAATCGGGCTCGTTTTCCGGCTTCCCCTTATGGTTACCAGCCAAGCACACCCCCTTCACTGCCGGGGTTCCGTGGAGCGTTTGACCCGTATGGTCGCCGCTCGACTCGAGACACAAAACCAATCGACGTTGAAGTCAAAACGATGTCGCTCAACACGGTTACCCAATACAAGGTTAAGTCAGAAAATGCGGCAACTCTTATCCTTGAACGCTCGATCACTGGAACTCCTACTGACGACTCGGATATTAAAATCAAGTTGAATCGCACGGAGACGCTCACGTTCGATAAAAAGAAAAACGTGCTCTCGAAAATCGAGTCTGAGGGGGAAACCCAACTCCAGATTGATAATATTACACTGACGATGCCTATTGAATACTCGGTGAATTTAAAGGTAAAGACACCGGATGATTTGGCTAAGGAAAAACGGGAGCGGGACAAACGTCTTGCCAAATCAAGGGCCGAATCAGCGGCGCGTCAGGCGAAATATGCGGAAGAAAGAAAGGCTCGGAAAGAAAAGTTAGAAGCGGAGAAACTTGCTGCTAAAGAGCATGCGTCCCAGTATGAACACGCGAGTTTTGGAGACGTCACCTGGGGGGTGAAATCAATGGCCTTTACTCCTGATGGAAAGTTCATGATCTGTGGCCACCTAGATAGGAAGGTCAGTGTTTACGATACTCAGCGAAAGCGACGAGTTGAATTCCAAGAAAAACTCGAGCAGTTAGGGCAAGTCGTTTGCATTGCTGTTTCGCCAGATGGGAAATATGTCTTGACCGGAGGTTACTCAGGACGAATTCAAGTATGGAAAATTGATGATCGAGGATTACTGGACAATGTTGGTCAGTTCGTCGGACATTCATCTGAAATCAAATCGATCAGCATTGACCCGACGGGAAAGCGAGTTCTCTCGGGTGAATCGGACAAAGTGGCTCGGCTTTGGAATCTGAAAACACAAAAAGAGATTCAAGCGATTCGAGAGTTTGAATCTAGCGTGCTGGGCACTGGGTTCACCGAAGGCGGCAAGATTGGTGTCGCAAGCGGTCGGGATAATGCGATTTTCGTAGAAGCTGCCACGGGCGAAATCTCTCGCAAACGAAAGGGATATCGGAGAGGGTCGGCGCACGACATTGCCTTCTCTCCTGACGGGACGGAGTTTGTTGTTTCCGACGGGCATGATATCCAAGTGTATGAAACCGATACGGCAAGCAAAATCAAAACGATCAAAGGCGACTCCATCAATTGGAAGTTGTCTTACTTCCCGGATGGCAAACATGTTATCTCTGGCGAAAACGGGATTTGCATGTGGAGTACCGAATCGGCGAGCAAAGTGTTTGAAATCAATGTCGGCGATCATGTTAACGTGCAAGCGATCGCCGCGTCTCCCGATGGCCGGTTTGTTGCTGGAGAGGGGCGCCCTCTGAAGGTATTCAAAAATCCGCTGATAAACACCAGCGAGTTTTCGCTGAAAAAGAGTGGTGCCAAAGACAAGGACTCTGGTTCTGGTTCGGTAGCATCTTCGAAGTCCATGGAAGATCTTTTTGGAAAATCCGCTTTGGGCTCAGCAAACTCTAGCGGAAACTCTTCATCTGCAATCCATTGCCAGTTTCCTGAACAAGGCTGGGGAGTCGATGCACTTTGCTTTTCACCCGATGGAAGGTACTTGTATGCAGGGAAATATGGATTGCAAGTTTATGATGTTGTCAGAAAACGCACGATCGACAATCACGCTCGATTTAAGGCAGGAAACGTAACGGCGATTAAAGCTTCGGCTAATGGGAAGCACGTACTAACAGCGCTAGGTTCGGGAGAAATTCTGGTATGGAAGACGGACAGGCATGGCCAGCTCGAGCAAGTCGGAAAATTCACTGGGCATTCATCGACGGTCAAAGCCATTTCGATCGGACCTAACGGCCGTTGGGTTGTTTCGGGGGAAAAGAAACATGCTCGGATCTGGGACCTAGAAACTCAAAAAGAATCGCTGGCCGTTGACTTCGGAAAACAGGTTACCTCTTGCTCGGTTTTGCAAAATGGGAAAGCCGCCGTGATGTCCGATGGTGCTGCAATTACCGTCGTCACGATTCCTGAAATGACCGTTTGGAAGAAGTTTGACAAAGTCGGTAGGGGCTCTGGCACTCATTCTGCGGTGTCGCAAGATGGGCGAAAAGTAGCGATCGCCAACGGATACGAAATCGAAGTGTTCGACTCAACAACCGGTGGGAGCATCGCGTCAAACATGAAGGCCGGAGAGCTTGTTTGGACATTGGCGTTTCATCCAGATGGTAAGCATTTATTGGCCGGTGGGAACGGTAAAGTGATGATTTGGGATACTGAAAAACAAACCAAGGTGGCCGAATTGGACGTCCCCACGTCCGCCATTCAATGTCTTGCGATCAGCGATGATGGAAAGCGAATTGCAGCAATTCCTGGCTCGGCGGGACAGACGTTAACGGTTTTTAACAGTCCTGTGAAATAAAACCAAAGTCGCCTTTGGCTAACTCAGCAACCACCTTGATTGTTCGGCAAACTGCCAGACCGTTGGTCCTGAAACACCGCCTATAGGCGACTATGAAAGTTCGTAGCTGGGCTCGCCAGAGTTCAGGATCTTATCGAGCCGCACCCCGAAGTCTGGCGACTCCGTTTACGACCCAAATGTTTCCCAAAACAGACGCTTCATCAAGTGACCACGGTTGGAATTGCGGTCGATATTCGCAGCGGCCCATGGTCGGTTCCGATCAGCGGTGCAGGGTTGGTTTCAGTGACGGGACATACACTTTATCGAGTTAGTTGGTAAACGTACAAAATTTGACCAAGCAGTTCATGGAAACGGCTTTTGGTAAAACCGATTACGATCACGCCATAAAACGTTCAAACCGCCTCTTAACGTGCCGCAGGACGGAGTGGGCCAATCGCTTTGGTTTTTCGGTTCCGGAGCCATAACGTTCAATGCAATGTAATTTTTTAAACGTTTTTCCCAAGCTGATCGTGTCCAAATTAACGCAAGGAGGCGAAAGTGGAATGGGCGTTTTCTTGTTGTGAATTTTTTGAGTTGATTTGCAAAAACGAGCGTAATGGATATCGTTTCTGGTCATCTCCGTTTAGTGTTTGTTAATTTTGAAATTAATCGGTCGTTGCACCGCCGACTAAAGTCGGTACTGCAAACGGTCGAGTTCAGTGTTGGCAAACCCAATTAACTTTATGCACGATTGTTTTGAGCCGGTTTTGTATGGCTCTCGCTCTCTTCAATGACCACTACAACTTAAGGAAATGAACTTATGAAAATCGAACATCTATTGGCAGCGTTGCGCCGAACTGTTTTGGCAGCACTGGCAATCGCATTGTTTGCTGGCCTTGCGACGTCTGCGAACGCTCAGGTTGTTTTCGACGATGCAGTTAATGGCAATGCATCCGGCGACGGTGACGCCCCAACGGAAGTCACTTTTTCGCTAGGAAGCAACATTATCAACGGGACGGTTACATCCCCTGACAACACACGAAATTATTACACTTTTACAATTGGTGCAGGCCAAGAGTTGTCTGCGATCAATTTGGATTCGATTAGCGTAAGCGTTGGTGACCCCGTAGTAGACAATCCTGCCGACCCCGGTTTCTTCGCGTTGGTTGCGGGCACCACATCGGTCGTTCCAAATAATTCTGCTGACTTGCCTGACTTTGTCAACTTGGGCGGCGACCTCTTTGCACCGGCGGATGCAGGAGCGGACTTGTTGGCTCGTATTGCTGATGGTGGGATTTCTAGCGGCAGTGGGTTTTCAAATATCGGAGCTGGCGATTACACCTTCGTGATTCAACAGACCGGTCCTGAAGCGAGTAGCTTTTCGCTTGACTTTCAAGTCACTACTGCAGTTCCTGAGCCAACCAGTGGAATTTTGTTGGCCGGCTTGGGCCTAGTGGGTTTAGCACGTCGACGACGACGTTAAAACTTGCAGCCTCTGACTTTGAGGCGATTTACGGAAAACACGAAGGGTATGGTTGATTTTGACCATGCTCTTTTTTTGTATGTGTTCAAACCCTGAGGCACGATGATCTAACTTGCCTCGAACCAAACAACATTCTATCTTCAAAATTTTCGTTTACTTTCGTAACGCAGCAAGAATATAATATCTACGCGATACACATATCCTTACTCCTTATCAATTGGTAATTGAATGTTCAGAAATCTCTGTTTAGTTTGCATCTGCTTTGTGCTGGTAAGTTCAACCACGTTAAGTGCGACAGAAATTGATGTTCCGGCTTTGCAAAAAAAAATCTATTCCACGATTGAGGATGTGACACCAGCGGTGGTGTCTATTTCATTGAGAGGCCGACGCCAATTAGGCGGGTTTAGTGGAGTGATTGTCAGTAAAGACGGTCACGTGCTTTCAGCTGGACACGCAGTACGACCTGGCGGAAAATATGAGGTCTTGCTTCCCGACGGCCGCAGCTTCAATGCGGTTGGCAAAGGTTCAAACGGGGTAGCAGACTGTGCGCTGCTTCAAATCACATCCGACTTTGAAGACCTGCCCTACGCTCAAATGGGTGAGTCGAAATCGTTAGTGAAAAATCAACCATGCCTAAGTATCAGTTACCCAAGTGGGCAACGAGCGAAGCTGGCTCCAGTAGTTCGATTTGGCCATCTTGTTCGTGACGGCGGCGGCACCAAAATGCTGCAGTCGACCGCGCTCATGGAACCTGGTGATTCAGGCGGACCACTTTTTGATCTCGATGGCCGAGTGATTGGTATCCACTCTAGGATCACCGAAGGCATGGAGCAAAACTTTGAAGTCCCAATCGACACCTTCAAGAAGTTTTGGAATGAACTGAACCGTGAAAAAAGGTTTACTCACTCAGGTCCGAGCACCCCAACACTGGGGTTTCCGGGGTCCGATGCCAAGACGGGAGTCACCGTAGGTAGGATCCAACCCGATAGCCTTGCCGAAAAGCACGGGATTAAGGCGGGTGACGTCATCGAATCCGTATATGGTGTGGAAACCACATCTATGAGAGCCTTGCGAAAGGCCATGGTAGCCGCAAGAGATGACGAGGCAAAAGAGATCATTGTAAAAATCCTGCGTGAAGAAGAACAAATTGAACTCAAAATTCCTTTTGAAGTTGTCGACGATAGTGCACCCGAAGTGAAGTTGCCTGAATACGAGGATAAAGAGTTTCCGAAGCCAACAGGAATGGAGCAACTGGCCAAGTTGCCTGAGGAATTTTCCGATTTGGAATCTGAGTTAGACGACGCCTGTGTAGATATCTCCAGCACACGAACCGAAGGTGACAAAGAGCTTTCGATCATTGGAACCCGTATCAAATCAACACAGTTCATCATTAGTAAGAATTCAATGGTCGGTGACAAGCCAACGGTCGGAGAAACCGAACTGGAAGTTGTCTCGCGGGACGAGGAGAACGACCTAGTATTGCTGAAGACTCCAGACAAAAACGCAGCCGGAGTGGACATCAATCTACAAGATGATGCCGCGCCAAAAACCGGCAGTTTCTTGATCACACCCGATTCAGATGGCGCTGGCCTGGTGAGTGTTGTTAGTTCAAAGTCCTTTGCCTCAAAAAAGAATAAAAGGGCCGGGTTCTTGGGAGTACGACCGGCCGACTACAAAGACAAAGGT
This sequence comes from uncultured Pirellulaceae bacterium, assembly GCA_964555525.1. Lineage (GTDB taxonomy): Bacteria > Planctomycetota > Planctomycetia > Pirellulales > Pirellulaceae > Mariniblastus. Next base: position 293 of record CAZKTR010000106.1, on the reverse strand, counting down.
GGAGCTGTTTTGGAGATGGTAGTCAATGGTGGCGCGGCCAAGCGAGCCGGCCTAAAAGTTGGTGATATTGTCACAAAACTAAATGACACCGAGATCACCGATCAAGCGGAGATGCGAGAGTTCCTAACAAAAGTTACACCAGGTGCGACCGTCGTTGCAACCATCACTCGCGACGACGAAGAGATGGAAAAAACAATTGAACTGGGAGAGTTTACTTCTGGTCATTCTGCTGACAGAGTGGCCAAGAGCGCTCGCCGTGATGGATTCACCAAAGTCATCCTCCACGACGCTGA
>CAZKTR010000105.1:0-9656 GCA_964555525.1 uncultured Pirellulaceae bacterium | reverse complement strand
CAAAAAGTTGAGTTGGCGGTCGAAGTGATCGCAACCGATCATGAAGTCAATCAAGCCGAAGTTGAAATCGAAGAAGAGTGCCTGAAGATTCTGGCGCTGCACCAACCGGTTGCCGTTGAACTTCGCCGCGTGGCGTGTGTTTTCAAAATCAATTCCGATATCGAGCGTATCGCCGACTTGGCTTGCAATATCGCCGAACGAGCACACTGCATGCATCAACAGCCTTACTTCCCGATCCCTGACGAATTACCGATGATGGCCAAGCAAGCCAGCAAAATGGTTCGTATGGCGTTGGATTCGTTTGTTGAAGGCGACGTCGAATTGGCCAAGCAAGTGATTCAGTTGGACGCCAGCGTTGATCAATCGAATTTGGCTGTCATCGAAGAACTGCAAGGTTTGATGAAACAAGACAAAGAACTTGTGATTCCTGCCTTGCATTGTTTTTCTGCTTCAAGGCACCTTGAACGGATCGCCGACCACGCCGAAAACATCGCGGAAGACGTGATCTACTTTGTCGACGGTGAGATCATTCGGCATCGGCATGGAGATGAAATCTACAACACGGAAGAAACTTGATTGTTTCATGGCGCCGCGTTTAGCAAGCCTTCGTTTTAATTTTTTAACCTGACTTTTTGATCCCCCTTTTTCTACTCCAACAACTCGCTGTTAGTATGGCCAAGAAAATTTTGATCGTCGAGGATGACCGTTCGTTGGCGAGCGTGCTTGAGTATAACTTCGAGTCAGCAGGGTATCAGGTCTTCTGTGCCCATGACGGACAAGACGGAATCAACCAAGCTCGTAGCAAACAGCCAGACGTTATTTTGCTGGACTTGATGGTTCCGGTGGTGGACGGGATTGAAGTCTGTCGGCAACTGCGATCTGAAAGCCGGACTCGTGATACTCCGATCATGATGTTGACCGCCAAAGCAGAAGAGACCGATCAGTTGATCGGATTTTCGGTCGGAGCCGATGACTACGTTGTGAAGCCCTTTAGCGTTCGCGTGGTACTCGAACGAGTTAAATCGCTTCTGCGGCGCAACGAACGAACTAAAAACGGCGGTTCGGATATTGTTACCAGTGGCGGAATTGAAATTGATCGCTTGAAGCATCGAGTATCGGTTCATGGCCAACCGATCGATCTAACGCCCAGTGAATTTAGATTGCTGGACACGTTGATTCGCAATCCTGGTCGAGCCTTCGATCGATCGGAACTGATCGAGTTGGCTCTCGGTGGTGACACGTTAGTGCTTGAGCGTACGATCGATGTTCATATTCGGTCGTTGCGAAAGAAAATTGGCGACTTGGCGGACTTCGTCCAAACTGTCCGCGGCGTGGGTTACCGGTTCCGCGAAACAGCAAGCAGTTAAAATATTGCTGATAAAAGAGATAGTACAGGGTGTCGCTTCTCTGCGGTGCCCTTGCGTTTAGGCACTGTCTACCTTTTCAGGTTGGTTCATTTACCACGAAATACACAAAACACACGAAAATTGCGCACGCGGTATTTTCGTGTAGTTCGTGTTTTTCGTGGTTGAAAAAATACACCATAATGCTTCAGTCATTTCTAATATTGGTAAACTCTTTCCAAGCCACCCAAAAAACTAAACTCGGGTAAACTATGTTTCGCTGTTCGCTCTCGCTTTTGTTTCAAATTACCTGCTGTCTTTGCTTCGCATTACTGGTCTTTTACCCAAGCCAACTATCGGCTCAATCTAAAGATCTCGACGCCGTCAAACTAGCCAAGATCAATCCAAACATTCCAATCGCATCCGATGTTGAATTGCAGTTAGTCATTGACGCTGGCTTGACGATCTACGTAGGTAAGCACTTAATTTTGTTTTCTGATGTCCGTGACGCTGATAAAGCGAAGGATTTAGTTCTCAGCTATGACGCTGCGGTGCCTCAATGGTGTGAGTACTTCGGTGTCGATGTCAAACGAACTGAAGGCTGGAAGCTGCGAGCATTTTTGCTGCAAGGACCCAATCAAACAAAACGATTTGAACAAGCCAGGTTATTTGGTAAAGACCTCCCCGGTTTTGCAGCAGGCTATCAGAAAGACCACAATATTTATTTGTACGACCAACCTGGCCCCTATTACACTCGGCACTTGTTATTGCACGAGGGAACGCACGCGTTTATGCAATGGTTTTTGAACGGCTACGGAGCGCCTTGGTTTTCCGAAGGCATCGCTGAATTGATGGCCGTTCACCAAGGAAGTCAAAACGACGTTAAGCTTAAGCACCGTTTAGCTAGTCGCGAGGACGCTCCTTATTGGGGTCGAGTCAAACTGATCAAGGACGAGTACAAAGCCGGTGTCGCAATGACGCTCGAAGACGTATTGGCGATTCCCGGCCAGTCCTTCCGGGATGTACGGTACTACGCGTGGTCTTGGGCAGGCTGTAATTTCTTTGACAACCACCCGCTAACTCAAGAAGCCTTCAAAGCGCTTAAACAATCCGCCGCAGAGCCGACTGAAAAGTTTAACGCCACGTTCAAAGAAAAGATTGATCCCCATTGGGAGCAACTGGTCAAGGATTGGTCGATCTTCATTGAAGAGATGGAGTACGGTGTAGAGATTCAGCGCAGCCGAATCATTGACGCTGCTCAGCTGGATAAAGCTAACCCCGAAAATCATCGTTATTCGATCAATGCCGCTCATGGTTGGCAGCAGACACGGCTGAAAGTCAAAGCTGGAGACCGTTTGGTGATTCAATCTAGTGGCCGTTTCAAAGTCGGTCAAACCATCGTACCGGCTAAGGTTGCCAGCGATGACCTCCCTGGCGCCAGTGGTGAGATTTATCCTTGGTACTCTGAATCCAACGGTGTGACGCTGGAATATTACCGCGGCCAGCCACTGGGCATGTTGACTGCCGGGGTCCTGTTTTCGGACCCTCAACTAGAAAAGACCAAGGGCCAGCTGGCTTGGACGGTCCGATCGGTGCCAGCAGGTGGACCTGAGCGAGAGATTACGATCCCTAGCGATGGGGTGTTGTGTTTTCGAATTAACGAATCGCCGGCGAAACTAAGCGATAATCAAGGTGCCTTGGACGTTCGCTGTAAGCGTCTACAATAGTCGCTTTAGTGGTCACAGCGACCACGGCCGCGGCTGGCTTTTCCATCGCTGGCTCCTTTTAACATCAATTGCCGCATAAAAATTTTTAGATATCGAAATTATGAACATTCTTCAATCACAAGATCCTGACATTTGGCAAACCATCCACGACGAAGCGATCCGTCAGCAGGAAGGTCTTGAGATGATTGCGAGTGAAAACTACACCAGCCCGGCTGTGATGGAAGCCGTTGGTAGCGTGCTGACAAACAAATACGCTGAAGGTTATCCGGGCCGACGTTACTACGGTGGCTGCGAGCACGTTGACGTGATGGAAAACATCGCTCGCGATCGCGCGAAAGAATTGTTCAACGCTGAATTTGCCAACGTCCAACCAAGTTCGGGCTCACAAGCCAACCAGTCGGTCTACCTAACTGCTGTTGATCCAGGCGATACGATCATGGGGCTGAGCCTTGCTCATGGTGGTCACTTGACTCACGGAATGCACTTGAACCTCTCGGGCAAGCTGTACAACTTCGTTCATTACGGCGTCGACAAAGAAACGCATCTCCTCAACTTCGATGAGATCGCCAAGATGGCTCGGGAACACAAGCCAAAGATGATTGTCGCCGGCGCGAGTGCGTACCCACGCGAGATCGAGCACGGAAAATTTCGAGAGATCGCCGATGAAGTCGGCGCGTTGTTGTTTGTTGACATGGCTCACTACGCTGGTTTGGTCGCGGCCAAAGAGCACGACGATCCGGTCGAAGTCGCTGATTTTGTCACCACCACCGTTCACAAGACGCTACGTGGTCCGCGAGGTGGGTTGGTACTCTGCAAAAAGAAGTTCGCGAAGAAAATCAACAGTAGTGTTTTTCCGGGTATGCAAGGCGGACCGTTGATGCACGTGGTTGCTGGGAAAGCAGTTTGCTTTGGCGAAGCCCTTAAGCCGGAGTTCAAGACATACGCAAAGCAAGTCAAAGCCAACGCGAAAGCTCTGGCCGAAACATTAATGGCCGGCGGTTTGAACTTGGTCAGTGGTGGAACCGACAATCACTTGATGCTGGTCGATGTGACCACTAAAGGAATCGGCGGAACCTTGGCCGAAGACACGCTGGGCGCTTGCGGCATCACAGCGAATAAGAATATGATCCCGTTTGATGAGCGAAAGCCGATGGATCCAAGCGGTATTCGTTTGGGCACGCCAGCGTTGACCACACGCGGCATGGGCGAGGATCAAATGAAAGAAATCGGCGGCTGGATCGTCGAATCACTGTCCAACCCAGAAGACAAAGCGTTGCTAGAGAAAATTCATGGTCAAGTGAAGGAACTCTGCCAACACTATCCAGTGCCCGCTCACGGCATGAATGTCTAAATCGGGTGCCAGTCACTGGATTCGGGTTAATTGCTTGACATGTCGTCGACTTTGGCACAGATTTGAGCTTTTAGTTCAAGCAGCTATGATGTCTCCATGACTGATACATCGATCACTCTTTTGCAGCGTCTTCAAAGCTCGGATGATTCCGAAAACTGGGACAGATTGATGTCTCTTTATCGTCCTCTCCTGACCGTTTGGCTGCGAAAGTATCATGTCCAAGATTCCGATATAGATGATCTGCTGCAAGAGGTGCTGATTGCAGTGTCCAAGGATATGTCCACTTTTGAACATAACGGACGACCGGGGGCTTTTCGTGCGTGGTTGAGGTCGATCATGGTCAATCGCTTGCGAAATTTTTGGAGATCGCGCGGACGACAGCTTCAAGCTCTTGGTGGATCAGACATTCAATTGCGGTTAGCTGAACTGGGCGATCCCAGCAGTGAGATGAGCCAACTTTGGGATCGCCAGCATGATCTGCACGTTGCTCGGCGACTGTTGAGGCTGGTTGAGTCAGATTTTACAGAACAGACTTGGGATGCGTTCACCAAAGTGGCGATAGAGGGCCAGCCTACTCGCTTGGTTGCAGAAAAACTTGGAATTTCGACAAACGCTGTTTTGATCGCAAAGTCCCGTGTTTTGAGCAGATTGCGAAAGGAAGCGGCTGGTTTGGTTGACTCGGATTCGAGTATTTTGAAAAAGTCGTGAAAGGATTCTCGTTGGGCGGCACTACCTAGTTGTAGCGTCACAACGTCGGCATTTACTGACAGTTGCCGTATTTCACACCACTGGTTCAAACTAGAGAGTTCCGTCAATGGCCATAAAAGCAACACACCCGAGTGTCGAAGAGCTAACCGCGTTCGTCGCGGGGCAGCTTCCCGAATCTCGCGCAGGCGATGTCGAACGCCACATTGATGATTGCGACCCCTGTAGTCAAACCTTAGTTAGCCTGTCCTCTGAAGACACCTTCGTCGAACTCTTGAAACAGGCTGGAAGTGTTCCTGAAACATCGACCATGGGTATGCGGCAATCAGAATTCGCAGGCGAAAGCGATGTGTTGGCAAACCTTTCTGAACACCCGCGGTACGAGATCGCCGAACTGATTGCTCGGGGAGGTATGGGGGAGGTCTATAAGGCGAAGCACCGAGTGATGGACCGAACGGTTGCGCTGAAGGTGATCAAAAGTAAGCTGATGCAGAACGTCGAGGTGGTCGAGCGATTTCACCGAGAGGTAAAAACGGCCGCTCATTTGTCTCACCCAAATATCGTAACCGCCTACGATGCCGAACAGGCCAACGGCGTTCACTTCTTGGTGATGGAACACGTGGAGGGCACAAATCTAGCGGAGTTGGTCAAACGCGACGGGCCGCTGGATGTTGCTCAAGCGTGTGATTATGCTCGACAGGTTGCTGCGGGGCTTCAGCATGCCCACGAGCAACGCATGATTCATCGAGACATCAAACCTCACAATTTGATGCTGACCAATGACGGCACGGTGAAGATCCTTGATTTTGGGTTGGCGGCATTGTCCTCCAAGACGATTGCTGAGCATGACGGCGATAATGCGGCCGATTCGAGCCTGACTCGCGCTGGCAACGTGATGGGCACACCCGATTTCATTTCGCCAGAGCAGGCCGTCGATGCTCATCAGGCTGACATCCGCAGTGATATCTACGGTCTCGGTGCGACGCTCTATTATTTGATTTCAGGTCAGCCGCCGTTTTCCACTGGCGGTGTGAAAGAGCGTCTGAAAGACCACAGAGAGACCAAACCTGTTCCCGTCGATCGAATACGCGATGATGTACCGCAAGACGTCGCCGATCTCATTGACCGAATGCTGGAGAAAGATCCGGCCGATCGCTATCAGAATCCCCAAGAATTGGAAGCGGCATTGAAGACGCTATCGGTGGCTCAACCCAATCGTAGTCGTCAGACCTCGCAAGCGCCAGGCCGACGACTGCCAAAATTACTTTGGGCGTTGGTGGGAGGAACGATCGCTGCCTTGTTGGCAGGCTTGATCTACATCGAAACCGACAAAGGTACATTGACCATCGAAACGATGGATGAAAACGTGAAGGTGACGATCAAGAAAGTGTCAGACTCCGGCAGCGACGAGTACACGAAGCTCGAGGTCGTCGATACGGTGACCGGTTCTCGTGTATCCCGCCTAAGATCGGGTGAATACAAAGTTTCGCTGGATGAGAATAGTAATCAGTTCAAGCTGAATAAGGATGGGTTTACGTTGTCTCGTGGAGGCAAAGTGGTTGTGAAGGTGATCAGCGCCGAGGCTGAAAAAGTCGAGGCTCCGCCACTGGCCAAATTACAGATTCCTCTTTCCACGCATACCAACCTGTATTTGGAGGGCGTTAAGCTGTCGCAGGAGCAGGTTCGAGACTTAGAGATGAAATTCGAAAAGGATCCCAGTGATGTTATTTCACGAATAAAAGCACTGGGTTACTACAGTCGTAAGAGCATGTTGAATGCTGGCGCGAGGGAGCCTCATCTCAAACAGGTTCGCTGGTTCGTTCAAAACTATCCGGAATTCTACAGCCACTCGATGAATATCCAAGCCAGCGTGAACCCAGAGGGGTATGTGGAAATTAAGAAACGATGGCTGGAGACAGTTGATCGCTACCCGACCAACACTACGGTTTTGGGTAACACGGCGAAATTTTTGTTGCAATCAGACCGCAAGTTGACGAGAGAATTGCTCGAGAAAGCTCAAGCCTTGGAACCCCAAGATCCTAAGTGGCCGATGGCCTTAGGACAGGCGTACAGGCTTGATCTGATTGGCAACCGCAGCAAGCCGGAACGTAAGCTGGCGGCCGAAAAGGCGTGTGAGAATTTTGAGCTGGCAATGGAGTTGAGTGGGGACTCCGCGTACTCAGTGAGGTTGATGATAGACGCGGCTCGATCGGCGATGGCTGCAGGACATACCGAGAAAGCAAGGGGGTACGCGGAGCAACTTCTGAAAGAGCCAGGTAAGGCCAATGAGGCTGGAGGAGCGATTCATTGCGGGAACACCATTCTTGGTCGCATCGCATTGCAGGAGGACTCAGTTGTTAAAGCAAAAGAGCATCTGTTGGCTTCGGGACGTATCTCGTCTTCCCCAGTGTTAGGTTCTTTTGGACCAAGCATGTCGCTCGCGAAAGAACTGCTTGAGAAAGAGGAGACGGAAGTAGTTTTGGAGTACCTCGAACTGTGTGAGAAGTTCTGGAATCGCCCAAACGCCCTTAAGAAGCTGAAGCAGTGGACGAAGGACGTCCAAGAGGGCGTAGTACCAGGTTTTGGTCACAATCTGATTTACTAAGAAATCTGGGTAGCACATCAGTAACGCCGCCTCGTTCTTCACCGCAGCCGTTTTTCTAAACAGAGGGTCTTATTCTATGACTATTAACGTAAACCAAACAGATATACCAGCGATAACAAAAAGACTCTTTGCGTTGATTGGCGGATTGGTTGTGTTCCTATTTGCAGGCGTGATCTGTCTTGAAACCGTGGCGTACACACAGCAGCAAGCTGGCGCGTCACCGTTTGTGAAAATTCCTTTTGGTTTTGAGCGAACTGCGCTTTTGAAGGAAGGGGCAGCTTTGTCAGAGCACGAGGCTGCAGACTTGCAAACCCAAGTTGATAATGACACGGTAGATGTAGTCGGTCGATTCAAGTTGCTGGCGTACTACGGTTGTCGAAGTACCAGCGGCGCTGAAACGAGATCCTCTTTTCTTGAAGCTGCGAGCTGGTTTGTTAATAACTGCCCAGAAGAAGGTGACACAGTTATCGCTCTTTTATTTAGTCGTCAGCCAGAGGACTACCTTGAATTGAAAAAGCAGTGGATGGAAGTGATCAAGAAACATCCAAACAACGTTAAGATAATCTGCAATACCGCGATGTTGGCTCTTCTGCAAGATCCAGATTGGGCCAATACGCTAATTGATAAGGCTGAGCAGCTGGAGATAAAAGATTCAGTTTCTGCCAAACGAATGGGAATGGTTTACGGCTTTCGGCTGATCTCTGAGCACGGCAAAAAGAAACGGGAGGAATATGCCGAGCAAGCGATTGAGCATTACGAGTTAGCGATTAAACTGACGGAAGACCGCAGTGAAGTATCGCCAATACGTTTGAGTGCAGCCAACGTAGCCATGGATGCTGGACTACTGGAATCTGCGAGCACATATGCTCAACAAGTACTCAAAGATCAAGATTCTGGTGACTCAATTCATCGGGCGCATACAATTCTTGGATGTTTGGCGTTGCAGTCAGGGGATCGTGACAAAGCCAAAACGCATTTGTTGGCGGCAGGAAAGGTCTCTTCAACACCGGAGTTGTTGAGAGCCGGCCCAGATATGTTGCTTGCCAGCAAGCTACTGATCAAAGATGAAACCGAGGTTGTCCTAGAATATTTTGAACTGTGCGAGAAGTTCTGGAAGAAACCTGAACTCAAGCAGTGGGTTGAGCAAGTCAAACAGGGTGAGATTCCAGATTTTGGCATGCACTTGTCATCAAAATCTGGGATCGACTGGTAGTTGCTCACGAATTGAGATGTTGCTTATTATATTATGGACCCAGTTTCAAAAGCTGCTAACGCAATTAGGTCATCCAGTGCGATCGTGATCGCAACTGGAGCGGGCATGGGTGTTGATTCTGGGCTGCCGGATTTTCGTGGTGACGAAGGTTTTTGGAAAGCCTACCCACCGTTTCGTAAGCTTGGCTTATCCTTTGTCGACTTGGCCGACCCACGTTGGTTCGCCGACAATCCTGCGCAAGCTTGGGGGTTTTATGGACACCGCTTGGAACTGTACCGTCAAACTGAGCCCCATGCAGGTTACCAAATCCTCAAGCAATGGGCCGACTCGAAACGACACGGCTGCTTTTCGTATACCAGCAACGTCGATTGTCATTTTGAATCGGCGGGGTTTGCTACCGATCGGATTGTCGAATGTCACGGAAGTTTTTCGCAGTTGCAATGTCGCCAACCGTGTAGCCAAGCACTTTGGTCGGCTGCCGGTACGAACGTTTCGATCGAAGAAGCCACGATGTTGGCCAATGATCCGTTGCCTCAGTGCTCTCATTGCAACCAGATCGCTCGTCCAAATATTTTGATGTTTGGCGACTTCAATTGGATTGGCGATCGCACGTATGCGCAGCTTGATCGGTTTAATAGTTGGCTCAGCAAGATTTCAAAAAGCGAAATCGTGATCATCGAAATCGGTGCGGGGACTGCCGTGCCATCGATTC
>CAZKTR010000104.1:0-9657 GCA_964555525.1 uncultured Pirellulaceae bacterium | reverse complement strand
GGTTGCGGCGCCGGCGTACCGACGGCAATACGCGGTTGGCTTGAATAACGCTCAAGGCATTGCCGAATGTTTTCAACGGCAGGACGTGCGGCGGGATCGGGATTTAGTAGTTCAAGACATAAATTGGAGAGTGGTTCTGGAACACCAATGTCTGTGGGAGGGGGAATCAAGGCACGCGTGAGTTTGGCGAACAAGACATCCACCGCGGTTCCCTGAAATGGCCGGTGCCCGAAAAGGGTTTCAAACAAAACAACGCCAAAGGAAAACCAGTCGCTTGGAGGTTGAAGTGATTCAACGGACGCCTGTTCTGGAGACATATAGGCGGCCGTACCCCCAATGCACTTCGGTCGACGTTGCTGTTCGCGAAGAAACGGTCGGGCAAGACCAAGGTCCAAGATCACAACTCGCCCAACTTCGGTTATCAAAATATTGGTTGGTTTAATGTCGCAGTGCACGTAGCCATGAGAATGCAGGAAGTCGATTCCGTCGACCAACTGCAGGAGTTGATCGCACAATTCCGTAACCTGTTTAAGTTTCCAAAAACATCCACCAGCTTTTTGGGCAACAGATTGTGAATTGAAAATGTCACCATGGATATATTCCATCGTAAAAAATACGCTCTCGCCGAACTGGTGCAATTCTTTCAACACAACCAAGTTGGGGTGACGAATTGCGGCAAGTGTTCGGAATTCTTGCTTTATAAAGTTCGAGCTCCCGTCAATGGATTTCCCGACCTTGATCGCCACGGATTCATTCGTTTGGGTATCTAGCGCCGAGTAGACGACTCCCATCCCCCCATGACCGATAGGGGCCAAATCTTGGAAACGTGGAGGAGGATCAAAGTCGTTTTCTAGCGGTGCCACTCTTTGTGATGAGTCGTTGCCCCAGTAGCTGTCCAAGACAGTTGCACATTTAACGATATCATCCACCCAAAGCAAATCGCCTGAATCAAGTGATGGTTGAGTCAACAAGCTATGCTTTTCGCCGTGCAGACCTGCCCCGTGAATCGAAGCTGCCAAAGATGTTAAAAACGTTTTGTCGATTATAGCTCTCCGTATTTTGAGAGATGCGTTTTCAGTCTCTCGATGGCCCGTGCCCACGACATTCTTGCGGCGTCTGCGGAAACACTTAGAGCTTTACCCATCTCAACAAACGTCATGCCTTCCTGGTGTCGCATACGCAACACTTTTTGGTCTTCGTCGGAAATCTCTTTGAGTCCTTTCTCAACGATAGCAGCCCTTGCCATCGACTCCATTTGTTTGCTCGGGCTTTGGCAGTTTTCAAATCGACTACTCGGCAAATCTTTTTCGTTGGCAACCGAACGTTTCTCTTGAAGGTGGAAACGCTGAGCATTTTTTAACGTGTTGCAAAGTGATGCTCGCAGCCAAGCCCTTAGTTCTTGTTCGCTCTCGCCTACAAAAGCACCAATCTTTTGCGGCAACCCAGCGATGGTGTCTCGTACGACATCCGAAGGCGAAACGAACCCCGCAAGCGATGGTTCCATCCTGCTGTTTGCTACAAATGATAAGTAACTTTGAAACTTGTTGACGATCTTCGAAATTGCCGCTTCATCTCCCAACTTGGCGAGCTCAATGGTTTCGTGGTCAATTCGATCCATTTTATTAGGCAACATTGTGTTTTATTTGTTTGTCGATCACTGTGCCAAGAGGCTTTAAGGGAGTTAATCAAGTCGGTTAGAAGCTGAGAGTAAAAAGGAGCGAATGAACGAAAGCGGTTTCAACGCACCAATCTAGTAAAATTTTTGGAAAAAGCAAATCTTAGCGCTAACAAACAGGTTTAGTTTATCACTGATAATTAGCCGTGTCTCGTCAGGGTCCGTAGAAGAGGAAATAACTTCATCAAGGTCGGACTTGCGTTTTGAAATTTGTAAACAGGCGTAAAGTCTGTGAGTTGTCAAACTCTCAACGTGACTGCTATAGCTTGAGTTTCTAGAAATTGTTGCAAGCGAAGCCCAATAGCAGTCTCAATCCCAATAGCAGTCTCAATATAGCAGGGCTATCAATTAATTGCGTTCTATATCGAACTTGCCGAAGTTTTCCATTGAATAGGAATTCCCAAACGATTAGCCTACGTTTTGTAAACGTGCGAACTAAACCTGCAAAAATGAATTCTCTGACTGCCTTTATACATTGGTGTAGTGATGAGTCTTTTTAAGTCAAAGCATCAACCCAAAGTAAAGAAACTAAATCATAGAAAAAGGGCTTCCAGTACTGGGTACCTGACTTTTGGCCGTCTCGAACCACGGCAGCTTTTGGCTGCTGACGTTTTAATCAGCGAGTTCCTGAGCTCCAACGATTCTGGACTTGTTGATGGCAATGGTAACGAATCAGACTGGATTGAGCTTTTCAACGCAGGTGATCAGGCTCAGGATCTCGCTGGTTGGCATTTAACTGATAACGGATCTGACCTGGGCAAATGGGTTTTTCCGAATGTGGCCGAATCAGTGCTTGCCCCGGGTGAGTACTTAGTAGTCTTTGCTTCAGGCGATGGTGTTGCGGATATCGCTGGTAACCTCCACACCAATTTCAGGCTTTCTTCGTCGGGTGAGTATTTAGCCCTGACGCGTCCTGACACGACGGTTGTCAGTGAGTTTGGCGCCAATGGAACGGATTACCCTGCCCAATTTACAGATGTCTCGTATGGTGCCGGCGTTAGTGGTGCTGCCTTTTTTCAAACCCCTACCCCTGGTGAGGCCAATGGAGCAGAGTTTTCCGGCGTCGTTGGGGATACGGTGTTTAGTGTTGAGCGAGGTTACTACACGAGTTCGTTTGATGTCGAAATCACTACCTCCACTACCGGGGCAACGATTTACTACACGACCGATGGGAGCAACCCTGAGCCTGGAAACGGGTTTACTTACTCATCGCCAATCACGATCAGTTCAACGACTAATCTACGCGCGGCTGCTTTTCTGGACGGGTATATCCCTACCAATATCGAAACGCAGACGTACATTTTCGGCAGCGACGTTCTGACACAATCAGTTGCTCCAGCAGGCTTCCCGTCGCAATTTCTACCAATTACGGCCGATACGATTGATTACGCGGTTGACCCCGAAATCGCTTTGGACCCAATCTACACTGATCGATTGCTTGAGGGTCTGCAGGATATTCCAACGGTTTCGTTGACTTCGACGGTTGACGATATTTTTGGCAGTAACGGGATTTATACCAATCCCCTCGATGATACTTTGGAAGTGCCTACTTCGGTCGAGTACATCTTGGCCGATGGAACAACGGGCTTTCAAATTGATGCTGGCTTGAGGATTTCTGGCGGTGCGAGTCGTATCCCAAGCCGTTCGCCGAAGCATTCGTTTTCATTAAGGTTCCGGCAGGAATACGGTCAGGGGCGTTTGGAATACGAGCTTTTCGAAGAGTCGCTGGTCACCAGTTTTAATTCGCTGCAGCTTCGCGCGACTTATAACAACTCGTTGATTCACTTTAATAATAATCAGCGAAATAATGCCACGTTGATTCGGGATCAATTTGTTCGAGATTCGCTGTTGGCGTTTGGGCAGGATGATGCGCAACACGGCGAGTACACGAATCTCTTTATCAATGGACTTTTCTGGGGAGTCTACAATTTACACGAACGAGGCGAAGCGGCTCATTTTTCAGAATACAACGGAGGCGAACCGGACGATTATGATGCGCTCAATGGCGGTGTCGCAATTGATGGCAACCTAAATTCGTGGAATGCTTTGAGAGCAGCTGCCAGAAATGGTACTTTTGAAGAAGTTCAGGAACGTTTAGATGTCGACAACTTTATAGACTGGGTGATTATTCAAGAGTACGTTGGCAACGTTGACTTACAAACCGGCGGCAATTGGAGAGCTGCTGGGGGTGGTCCAAACAACGCAAAGTGGCGGATTTACGCATGGGATAGCGAGCGGAGCCTAGAAGGAGTTTCGAGTGGACTGCCGGACACCCTAACTGATGCCACAGGGTTGCTGGACGACCTAAGAGAGTTTCCGGAATTCATTTTGCGAATGGAAGATCGGATTCAGAAGCACTACTTTAATGGCGGTGCGTTAACAGAAAGCGCCGTCACCCAGCGGTGGCAAGCGAGGGTAGACGAGCTAGACCTCGCAATCATTGGTGAGTCTGCTAGGTGGGGCGACTATCGACGTGATTTCTGGAATGGCAATAACCAAGGTGGTAGCGCGGACCTTTACGAACGAGATGTTCACTGGGTCGCCGAGAACCAGCGGCTCCTGACACAGTACTTTCCCGCTAGGGCGGATATAGTCCTGGCCGAATATGAGAGCCTTGGTTACTTCGGGAATGTTGATGCTCCGGTCTTCCAAATTGACGGCGCAATCCAGAGTGGGGGAGAAGTCTCAGCAGGCTCATCGCTTGATATTATTAGTGCCCCAGGTGCGACGGCTTATTACACTACCGACGGTTCGGATCCGCGTTTGCCAGATGGTTCGGTCGACCCCAGTGCAATCGCTGCAACTCCCGCGTCGTCTCCTGTTATTCTTGACACTTCGACAAACATTCTCGCCAGAACGTTTAGCAACGGAGAATGGTCAGCGGTCCACGACGCGACGTTTGTCATTCCGGCGGTGCAATCGGATCTGCGAATTACAGAGATTAATTACAACCCTGCCGACCCGAGCGTCTCGGAGGTTGCTGCCGGGTACACGGACAACGATGATTTCGAGTTTATCGAGCTATACAATTCCAGCACTTCGGGGTCGATTAATCTAGAAGGGGTTCAGCTGTCAAACGGAGTCGCGTTCGACTTTAGTGATATCGATTTGCTGCCAGGAGAACGTGTGGTCGTTGTGGAAGATGTCGATGCTTTCATGGAAAGATACGGTGACAGTGCAACAGTGCTTGGCCAATGGTCTGGCGGATTGAGCAATGGTGGCGAAAGAGTCACTTTGCTAGATAGCTCAGCGAATGAAATTTTGTCCATCGATTACGGCGACAGCGATCCCTGGGACAGTGCGGCTGACGGTCTGGGATTCAGCCTTGTGCTTGATGATCCCGTTAACACGCCGGTAGAAGAGCTGGGCAAGTACTACCGCTGGAGGGCAAGCACGGAACTTGGCGGTACTCCGGGAACCGCAGCGACCGCGCGAACTGGCGTTGTCATCAATGAGATCCTCGCTCACACGGACTCGCCGCAATCCGACTCGATTGAACTCTTCAATCCAACCAGTTCAGATATCAATGTCGGTGGATGGTATTTGAGCGATGCAGGAGATGACCTGCTCAAGTTTCAGATACCTGCTGGAACCGTGATTGCTGCGGGGGGATATTTGGTTTTTGACGAGGCTGATTTTAATTCCACGAGTATTGGATTTGCACTCAGTGGCTCCAATGGGGATCAAGTATACCTGAGCCAAGCTTTCGATGGTGAGTTTTTGGGCCTGCAGGATGCCGTTGAATTTGGTGCAACTTTTAATGGCGAATCGCTCGGCAGGCTACCAAACGGAACGGGACGTTTGACTCGGCTGGCCGAAAATTCTTTGGGTGCTGCAAACGGAGTCGCCGAGGTGGGACCATTGGTTATCAGCGAAGTAAACTACCACCCAGGCACACCCAATGCAGCAGCATTGGCTCTCTATCCATCACTGACCGACAATGATCTTGAATTCATCGAAATCGCCAACCCAACCGCATCTACAATCGACTTGACCGATTGGCGAATTCGGGGTGAAGCAGATTATGATTTCACTGTGGGTACATCTCTTGCTGCCGGCGCAGCGATTGTGATCGTATCGTTTGATCCAACGGATCCGCTGAATGCGAACAAACTCGCGGCGTTTGAAGCTCATTATGGTTTAGGGTCCGGTACCAATATTGTTGGAGACTTGTCCGCATCACTTTCAAATAGTACAGGGCGAATTTCGCTGCAGCAGCCCGATGCCCCCGATGCATTAGGTGATATCCCGCATGTTGTCGTTGATGAAGTCGTGTACGACGACGTCGCACCATGGCCCGATGCAGATGGTTCCGGGCAGTCATTACAGCGAGACGATTTTGCAGCAAGCGGAAGTTTGGTCGCAAGCTGGATTGCTGACGCACCAACGCCTGGGTTTTTTGAAGGTCAATTCTTGTTAGGGGATATCAACCAAGATGGGGTTGTGAACTTCCTAGACATCTCTCCCTTTATCTCACGGCTACAGACCGGAATCTTTCTGGCCGAAGCTGATATAGACGGCAACGGATTGGTCAACTTCTTGGATATCAGTCCGTTCATCAGCTTGTTGAGTGCGCAAGGTTAAGATTGCAGGGGCTACCGCAACAAAAAAGCACCGTGTTATCAAACACGGTGCTTTTGATTTTTATCGTTAAGGGAAGGCCTGAAATCTTACTCGACTTCAACCCAGCGGCTCTTACGAGTTTGCTTTGGAGCAGCTTCGACTTCAACCTTGCCAGCGTAAGCACTCATGCGACGCTCAGTTGGCAGTTCGGAACTTGCAAAGCGAACGGGGGTGTAATCCCAGTTTCTGCGAATAGGGTTCTTTGCAGTGTGACCGTCAAAGTTAATCACCGCTGGCTGACGCAGTTGCTCGAATGCAGGCACAGGAGGAGCCGATGCGTTGAAGCCACTGGCCCGGGTACCGCTACCAGGATTAACCTGGTTAAGCACAGGTCGCTGTGACGTTTGTGGGTTCACGATTCCGTCCAGTGCTGGCTGCCGATCTGCTGGAGTTGGACTGAAACTACCTTGAGTCGACAAACTGTTCGAAGGATCAACCAAGTAAGTTCGAGTCGTAGAACCGGCCGACGGAGCTTGCTGAGTTAGCGGACTGAAGTTCTGGGACGTTACGGAGTTGTTGACACCACAAGTGCTGCAACCAGTTGGTGCTGGTGGAGCGAAGTTGGCAACGGTACCGCTGCCCGCAGCGCAAGTCCCACAAGTGCCTGTTGAACAATCGTTGGTGATCGTTGTCACTGGAACTTTGTAAGTTTGAGTGCGATAGACAGGACGATAAGTCGTGTAAGGCACGCGTTGAACTTGGTAGGTGTACGTAGTGCATGGCTTCATGCAAGTCACAGTACAACCAGTACAAGGGTCTGAGTTAGTTACGGGGCGGTATTGAGTTACTGGAACTCGCTTGTAGCAAGTGCGGTAAGCTGTTTGCGGTACGTAGTTAACCACCGTGCGGCTGCAAGTTTGTTGGCAAGTACGCATGCACTGACCAGGCTGCAAGTTGTGAGGGTTCGCAGCAACGGTCGGTGAAAGAGCGGTTTGCTGAGTTCCACAGCAGCTGCTGTTAGCAGTTGTCGTGGTACGGCCGGTTATGTTTCGCCACCAGCGACGTAGAGGACCGTCAGCATTTGCGTCTTGAGGTAGGTACGCGCAGACGGTCACAACAACCGCCATAGCAACAGTAAGTTTCTTTAAATTGGTCATCGATTTGACTCCTGCGATCGTGGGGATCGCGAGATAAGTGGTACGATTGCGCGGGGAGGGGCGCAATCGGTCTCGTTGCTGGGACTTCCAGCAGGGTTCGACATAAGGTACGACAGTACTAAGTGGCGTTACGGCAAAATCCGCCTAGTGAGTGTGTAATTTTTACAACGCCCATCGGGTTGTAACGAACAGCTAAACTTGACCGCCAAAACCCTGTGTTTTTCCGGGGTTTGGCTTGAGTCAGAATTTCGATTTTGGTGAAAAAACGCAACTTGGTTTGACAAAGTTTGACGCTTTATTGGATTCCCCAGAGAAATCGCAACGGCAACGCCGTCCACCGTTTTCTGGCGGAAACAGAGTTTTGCAAATCCAGACCCATGCAAAAACGCAAACACGAAAACCCAAGCATCGTTAACATTGGTGGGAGTGCGACAGAAACAAAGTACCTCAATTGGCAGCTTTGATTTTGAGATCATTCGCAAGAAAGCCGAAGTCCATGTCCGGCATGCCAATCATATACCGCCCTCCCCCGCAGGCAAGCGACCAATCTTTCGCCATTCCCGCACAACCGATGAGGTCGAAGTTGTAATCCCGCATTCAAAGGCCTACGATGCAACAGTTTTGACGTTTAAATTTACAACCTAAACGTTGTCGACACTTTAGCGACAGCCAACGTTGTTACCACATTCGAATAACCAGACTTGTTATTGGCCGCTTTGGCGATAGCTTAATGGCCTTGGTTTGATTTGTTGTCTGGCCACGTTGCAAGCATTTCCTATTCCCGCACTTAGAACCCATCAGCAAGCCCCCGATGTTTATTGTTTTTGAAGGAGTCGACGGCGCTGGCAAGACCACTCAGCTAACCCAGTTAGTGAAGTGGCTTGAGCAACGTGGCACCAGCGTGGTGACTTGCAAAGATCCTGGCAGTACTAAGTTGGGCGAAGATCTCCGTTCGATCCTATTGAACTCGGTGGACACACCGATTTCAATGCGAGCGGAGATGATGTTGTTCACGACCGCCAGGACTCAGCTGGTCGACGAGATCGTGCGTCCTGCCTTGGCCGCTGGAAAAACAGTCGTACTAGATCGTTATATCTATTCAACGATCGTCTACCAAGGCCACGCCGGCGACTTGCCCACCAATGACATTCGCCAAGTCAACCACATCGCTACCGAAGGACTCAAGCCAGATTTGACGTTTGTGATTGATTTGCCCGTCGAAGTTTCCATGCAACGGCTGGGCGACTCGCTTGACCGGATGGAGTCTCGCGGCCAAGAGTACTTTAAAAAAGTCCGCGCTGGTTTCATCGCCGAATCCAAACACTCCCCCACAGGCATCGAATTGATCGACGGCAACCGACCTCCAGAAGAAATCCAAGCTCAGCTGCAGACGATCGCCGAGCGTTACTTGCAAGCCCGACAGTAGTTTGTAGAACTGGCTTTAGCCGGAAATTCGGCCTAAAGGCGGTACCGCAAACTATTTACTTCCTGATCGACAAGCCACTACGGCAAATCAGCTTCTACAGTTTGCAAGCAAAGCCGCCCCTGAAGCCTTTTGTAGTATCTTCGACTATAATGCGATCGCTTGCGGTAGTCGCATCAAACACTCCCATCCTTCATAGCCTGAAAACTCGATCGTGGACACTCGCCAACAACTTGTTAATGTCCTCAACCTAGAATCCCAAGCGATCGCAGCGGCAGCGGAACTTATCGGCGACTCAGCCGTGACCGCCGTCGACATCATACTCGGTTGCGAAGGTCGAGTGATCGTATCCGGGATGGGCAAAATGGGTTGCATCGCTCGAAAAGCTACCGCGACCTTCTGCAGCACTGGGACCCCTGCGATTTTTTTACATCCCGCCGAAGCGCCTCACGGCGACCTTGGAATCCTCAGCTCCAACGATGTCTTGCTGTTGATCTCCAATAGTGGTGAAACTCGTGAAGTACTCGAACTGCTACCTTACGCCGCTCGGATGAATGTCAAAACGATTGCTATCACCGCCAATCAAAACAGCTCGCTGGCCAAACAATGCGATGCAACACTTGAAACGGGAGTCACTCAAGAGGCCGACACTATTGCGGTGGCGCCGACCAATAGTACGACCGTATCGTTGGCAATCTGTGATGCACTAGCGGTTGCTTTGATGGGGCAACGCGGCTTCACACGAGAACAGTTCGCAATTTTTCATCCAGGCGGGCATTTGGGTCGGAAGTTGCTAATAAAAGTGTCAGACGTGATGCGAAGTGCCGATCAACTTCCAG
>CAZKTR010000103.1:0-9666 GCA_964555525.1 uncultured Pirellulaceae bacterium | reverse complement strand
AGGCATCACTGGCGTACATCTGCAAATAGTTGTCATCACAACGAATGGAGCCCGAAAGTTGCCCAGCGAGATCGGCTTGAATTCTTGCGCGGTCGGAGTCCATTTTTTGTTGACGAGATTACGTCGATGCAGGGCGTGAGCGTTTCCAAAATCTGTTTAGTGAAAATTCTCTTATCTCTGGACGACTGCCCGTCTTAGAAAGAGTATTCATCTAAACCGCTTTTGGCCAGTCACTATCCTAACCGTTCGGCCACAACGCTCCAACAGTCGACCGCTTTGAATCGGACTTTATTCGCCCCTTAGTTTAGCCGGAGGCGCCAAACTTGGAGATATGGCTATCCAAGGCATGAACTCTAACGAACCCCGTTACAACAACCCTAACTCTTAGCCTAAGTTAGGTTGCGGCGTGCTTGGCGCGGGAATCTCTGACACAGTGCCCGTTGCAAGAGTTTGCTTGACGTCTTTTTGAATCACTGGCAGAGTTAATGTGAATGTCGCTCCGTGCCCAAGGCCTTCACTGGTGGCTACCAAAGAACCCCCCATTGCATTGGCGCAGTTTGCTCCACTATGCAAGCCGAAGCCATGGCCGTTTTTCTTAGTCGTAAAGCCATGGCTGAACAATTTCAGAAGATTATCCGGAGCGATGCCGATACCATTGTCTTTTACGATCACCTGAATATTTTCAGCCGATTGAATGACTGAGATCTTGATCTGTGCATTGGAGTGGCTGGCTGCTTGGCAAGCATGCTTCGCGTTCCGAATCAAATTAACCAAAATTTGCATTACTTGATGTTGATCGATCCAAATTATAATCTTCTCTGGATAATCTCGGATTAGGCTAATGTTGTGACGGATCAGCGAACTGCTGCTTATAACAACGGCATCCTCTATTAACTGAGTTAGATTAGACTCTTCGATTACGTGAGATGAGGTGGCAAATTGTTGCTGCATCGCAACGATCGTTTTGATATGTTCTAGGTGTCGTCTGGTCGACGCTAGTTCTTCTTCGATCGCTTCCCTGTCAGCGGCTATATGCTCGGCAACCATCTTCAGGTAGTTCGGGATCTGTTTGCCGCGGTCATCATCACGCAAAAAGTTTGGTTGATCGACATTTTCACTCAACATCACCGCAAGCTTTTCAATGTTTTCGATGTTGGTGCGAGTCGCAATTTCTTGTACTTGATAAAACGAAGTGTTGACGCTGTTGAGCACATTGCCGACGTTGTGAATCACGTTGGTAGCAACTTCTGCCATACCAGCTTGGCGCGAAGCATTCATTAACTTCTTATTGGTCTTTTCCAATTCAATTTCGAATCGTTTTTGCTCCGTGATGTCTCTCGAAATCCCGAACGTTCCAATCACCTCCCCGTTGAGTCCTCGCAGCGGCATCTTTGAACTCGCTACCCAAGTAACAGTTCCATCGCGTCGCGGTTCAGGTTCAGACTTGGCGGTCATTGGCTTCCCCGCACGAATGATTTCTTGTTCATCCTCATAGAAACCCTGAGCGGTTTGTTGATCGAAATAGTCGTGGTCGCAGTTACCTACCATTTCTTCGGGCGACCCAGCATTCAAACGTTTGGCCAAAGATTGACTACAGCAAAGAAATTTAGAGTTCATGTCTTTGAAGTAAATCAAGTCTTCGCAGTTTTCGAGCAGGTTGGTTACAAGAACCTGATCACGAACTTGCTCCGGAGACACGCCTTCGATGACATAAGCAAAGCCCACTACTTCTTCTGATTCATTCGTCAATAGATGGCAATGAACAGCGCAATTCCGCGTGGCCACATGTTCCAAGGATATAAAACTGGTTGCCGAATTCTTTTCCAACAGAGCAATTTGCTTTAGCTCTTCAAGCTTGCTTAGCAAGTTATCACTGATTGCCAATTGACTGATGTTTTTTCCGTAACATCCACTAATATGCAAACCCTCACAAGCGCAATTCGCGTACGTAAGTGTGCCTGCGTAATCGGTGTAAAAAATGGCTTGTGTTGCACTGGCCACAATTTGAGACGCGAAATGGTTGTGAATATAGTTGTGCATTGTTTCATAAGGGATTGATACGTCAACTGGAACCATCCACCATCAGTCTTGGTCGTGTGATATATGGTTCGTCTGCGTTGCTGGGTCTAAGCAACAACGTGAACAGCGGCAATTGGTGGCTTTAGTTAAGCGGTGTTGAGGAAGCGAGCACAGGCTCTGGGGAAGCGGACTCGCTTAGCAGCGCCGCAAGAGCAACAAATTTTGGCCATTGACGCTCGAGCGCTTCAACGATGACAGGATCGAAATGCCGCCCAGCGTCGGATACGATCATCTGTCGTGAATCTTCAACCGGCATGGCTTTTTTATATATGCGTTCAGACGTCAAGGCATCAAAAACATCTGCTACCGCAACAATCCGAGCTGACAACGGAATGTTTAAACCAGCCAAGCCGCTGGGGTATCCAGATCCATCGAATCGTTCATGGTGAAAGCGAGCGATCTCTACCGCAATTTTCAAGAAACTACTAGATGGTGAATACCGTGCCGCATCCTCCAGTGCTTCAGCACCGATTTCAGCATGAGTTTTCATGATGTCGAATTCGTCGGGAGTCAGCCGACCTGGTTTTAACAGCACTCGATCGGGAATGCCAACTTTGCCGATGTCATGAAGCACGCTTGAGCGACATACTTCGTCGATGTAGTTTGCGTCGATTTGCGATGCGTAGGCGCTGTTTTGAGCCAAGTCTTCTAGCAGTAATCGAGTGTAGCCTTGGATTCGTTCCAAGTGTTTTCCGGTTTCTGGGTCACGACTTTCTGCTAATCGAGCCAGTGTATAGAACACCATGTCGCGCGTTTTTGAAATCTCATTGGTTCGAACTCGAACCATTTCTTCCAGTTGTTCTGTTTTGCGGTTGGCAATCTGAGTCAAACACCAACGAGAGGTTTGAGAGGCAGCGATCTGGCGGAGTTCAATTGAGTCAAACGGCTTTTTCAGGAACAGTAACTGGTCGGCACGACAAAGCTGTTCTGAAATTTCCTCCCAAGAATGGTCTGAGTAGGCCGTACACAAAACAATCGGTAAGTCTGGAGCAACTTCCCAAATTCGCTTGGCAGTCTCTATTCCATCCCACCCTGGCGGCATCCGCACATCGATGAATGCACATGAATAGTGGCGGTTCTCTTGAATCGCAGCCTTAACCATCGCTAGGCCTTCTTGACCTTGCGACGCCGCATCGATTTCATAACTGACATCGATCGTTACCGGTTTTATAGCTACGTCGAATAGACTGGCTTCTAATGCAGCCAGTTCTTGGTCGACTGACTCCCTCAATAAGACTTTGCGGTAGTCTGCGAGAATATTCTGATTGTCATCAATCGTGAGAATGCGTGGCACGGACGGCAGATGCTTACCGTTTTGGATTTCAGACATGGAAAAGCCTGGATGGAAGTGAAAGTGGTTTTTATTTAGGTTTTAAGATTGAAGCAGGAAGGCGGGATTTACTATCGAGATAGGGAACTCGAAGCAAACTGGTTTGGTCCGTAGTTTCGAAAAGGTATGTGTGGAAAACCTACGTTGCGATTTGCACGTTGGAGGGCCAACACGCTCGATCAGTAAGTTTTACTCTGAGTCCATTCCAGAAACTCTGACTTTAACGATTAATCCACCCAAGAGCAGGATGTATTACACCAATAGTCTGGTTAAGAAGGTTCTGATTTTAAGAACGATTTGGAAACAGCGAACAAACCACCAAAGAACTCGCTTGGCGTGCGAGCAGTGGCCGCTGAGCAATATTCAATCAGCCAGAACAGATGTTGCTGAAAGAACTCAATACGGGTGCCGTCAATTGCCTGAAGGGCCTCGTCATCGCCTTGGTCGATCGCGACTTGCAAATCAAGGTGCAGTTTCCCCATCATCGTTAACAAAAACGACGCATGATCGACCATCCGTTGCTGATGGTCGCCAAATAAATTTGGTGGATCAACCAGCTTCGCGAATTCTTTGATCGAATCACAACAGTCACCTTGAAACCGGCTCGCCGCTACGACGGATTGGTGGGGTGGTAAGTGTCCTTTGGGGCCCAAGAAGCATCCACAGTATTGGATTGCCAATTCGTCAATCAAGGCATCGTCAATTTCACCAACTGCAGGCAACCAGCCGCCGGCTTCCACGTAGGCTTCTGCAACTTGTTCGGACAACAACTGGCGCAACGTATCGGCGTCGACTTCATGATTCCAAAGTCGAGCCAACAAAAAATAAACGTTGGCGAGCGCGGAGGATTCCGTCAAAGCAGTTCCGGTGGTTGGCGAATTCGACATCGCTGGGTGGTTGGTATCAGACACGCCGCGCTATACCTTTTTGATCGACACGACAGTATCGTGAAACGACTGTTGACCGGTAATTGGGTCTGGCGAAATTGGCAACAACTTGTTTTGGTTCCAACCGTTGCCAGTGTTCTTTTTCCATTTAGTCGGATCGCCGTTAGACTGGTCCTCCCACCACATGTTTCGTTCCCAGTCGGCGTCGCGATAGGTTTCAACGTCGTTGCCTGCAGCGGCTCCTTCGTTTGGCTTGGGCGAACCTTTAATACCCTTGGCCACATTCGTGTATTCCCAGTGACCACAAGAGTTACTCATCGCAATCACTTTCGGATGGATCCCTGCCATGGTGACGATCGGAACTCGCATCGTCGAAACGATTTGCCGGCCGTTCTCCATTGGCAAGTCGTCCCGCTTTAAGTGAGGGCTCTTTTCAACGAGTGTTTTTGAATAGTAACTGGTCAATTCAATCCAGTCGCCGTCTTCTAGCCCCATGCTGGCAGCTGTCGCAGGATTCAACCAAGCCGGATTGGAGTGAACGATCTCAGCCAGCCACTTCAAGTTCATCGTGCGGCCGTGATTGTGAACGTTCCACTTAAAGCTGGTCATGATCAGTTCATTGTCCAGCAAGTCCTTATGTTCAGTCGGTTGAAACCAAATCGGCATTTCGTCGATCTCAACATCGTTGCCCTCGTGCTGCTTTGGACGATTCTTCGCCTTGGCGCCACTGGCGGCAATCAAATCACTACAGTCTTCGTTCTTGCCAATTTTATTGACAAACAAACTTCGGATTTCAAATTTACGACTTGGTGTTTTGAAGCCTCGAATTGGTTTGCCATCGACCATGATCCCAATGCCTTTGCCGTCTTTGAAAATCACTTTTGACTCTTCATCGACCGTTGCACCTTTCATGTCCTCAGCGGAAACTTCAAATTTGTAAGGCTCGTAGAACGGATCACGGCTTTCGTCTTCCCAAGCCCCTTCATCCAACAGACGTTCTAAACCAGCTTTTCCGGTTTCTGGATTTCCACCGACGTTGGAGGCCCATTCTTTCATGTAGTCCTCAAGCGAACCGTACTCGTAAGCCTTCTCCATGCCACCACCAATTCGCTTGGCCAGTTCGGGGAAAAACTCACGCACGTCTTTTGACTCACCCAACGGCTCAACCATCGGCGTACGAATCCCGACATACGGACGCAGGTTATAAGAACCACGGGCATCCAAATCCCAACGTTCCATGTATGTCGTCCACGGCAGGACGATGTCCGCATAGTGAGCTGTTTCGTTGTAAAAACAGTTAATACAAACGTGAAACGGAATTAACTCTTCATCAGTCATCACTTGCTTGGTCAGGCTTTCTTCTGGCCAAGTCAGCGGAGCATCCAAGTTATAAGTCATATACGCGTCGATCTTTTCGCGACGCTGTTGTAAGTACAGATAAATAATCTCACCAACTCGCATCCGCCGCCAAACGTTGGCCAGCGGGTACTCCGGTGGATCTTCCAACATGCTCCAAGTCTTCGCCTTTTCCGGCATTGCGGGAGTTTTGACGTTCGGGTCCAAGCCACCCCAAGGCGACCAACACCAACCGCCTTTTTTACCAACACTACCAACGATCGCGTTAAGCATTTGAATCGCACGATCGTTATAAAAACCGTTCAGATGCGCCGACGATCCACGGTTACACATCGTGGTCGCAGCCGGAGCGGCTGCCGCAAACTCCAGCGCAATCCGCCGGATATCAGCCGCGGGCACACCGCTCAACTTTTCAACTTTTTCCGGAGTGAAATCTTTCAGGTGTTGCTTCAGTTCGTCAATTGAGACATTAGTCCAAGTTTCAATAAACTCCGTGTCTTGCTTGCCCGCTTCCAAAATCGCCTGTGCCATCGCCAACGCGATCGCACCATCGGTTCCAGGGAAAGGAAAAAACACTTCATCGCTGCCGCCGGCTGTGTTCGAAAGTCGCACATCAAACGTCACCAGCTTGGCTCCGTTTTCAAAGCGGCCTTTCTGAATCCGACTGGCAAACGGAATATGCCCCTGATGGGCCTCAAAAGCGTTTGAACCGAAATTCAAAATGTATTTGGAATGCTCAACGTCGTTCAAATCCCAGTCGCTCTCCCACAAAAATGCCAAGTTAGCCGCTCGACGGTTGCCCGAACACAGCGACCGGTGGCTTAACTGAGTTTTCGTTCCAAAGGCGTCTAGGAAACGCTTGAGTGCATCTTTACTGCGCTGGCGACCTTGATGAAACGCAAATTTTTCGGGGTGACCGCTATCGCGAACCGCTTTTAGTTTGGTTGCGATCTCGTCGAGTGCCTCGTCCCAGCTGACTCGTTTCCACTTGCCTTCACCGCGCTTGCCAACTCGTTTAAGCGGATACAGTAATCGCTCAGGATGGTACAAGTGGTTCAAACCCGCGTGGCCACGAGCGCACAAGTAACCGCGACTGTTGGGGTCTTTGGGATTACCTTCGATTTTAATCAGCCGTCCGTCTTTGACGTGGCCAATGGTGCCGCAAATGGTGCTACACAGCTGACACATGCCCGGTACTTGGGTGGTGTCTTTGTACTTATTGATGTCCGGCCAATTTTTCTTTTTCATTGGCCCCGGCAATTGGCAAACCCCAGGTGCGGGTCCACTACCGGTCTCGTAGGCCTTGCCACGAATTCGTTTCCACTTTTCCAAGTCAATGCCTTGCGCCGGGCGTTGTTTGCCTTGCTGAGCAGTCGA
Source organism: uncultured Pirellulaceae bacterium (assembly GCA_964555525.1). Lineage (GTDB taxonomy): Bacteria > Planctomycetota > Planctomycetia > Pirellulales > Pirellulaceae > Mariniblastus. Next base: position 2,637 of record CAZKTR010000103.1, on the reverse strand, counting down.
GGACTCTCCGGTTTTATCTTGAGTCGCCGGGCACCCGGCCAAGGTTGTCGCACCCACGGCGAGACCTAGCTGTAAGAATCGTCGGCGAGCGTTTACAGGTGTTTGAGTTTTGTCAGCGGGCATCGCGTTAGATTCCGTCGCGGGTGAGCTAGTGTGTTTTTTCATGCCAAAATCGTTTTATGGAGCAGTCGAGTTAGAGCCAGGCGTCCGGGGGACAGTACCTAGTGAACTGAGCGAACGGGTTTAAGAGCCAGCTGGCGGCTTTTGCGTAGCGGCCGGCAAGCGGTCGCTGGAACCTTTCGTGTCACTTGGCTTCGCCGAATCAGTTGCCTTCGTCGCGTCGTCTTGTTGAACGCCTTTCCAGTTGTAGATACTGTAGGCTTCTGGGTTGTACGATTCGCCTTCGGTAGGAACACGCGGCTCGATTGCCGCCGGGGCCTTACCGGCAAACCACATACGCGGTTTGGTTTCTTTTTCACCTCGCAGTTGAACCAAACCACTTTCGGCTTCCGCCTTCTTCATCGACAACGAAATTTCAGAATTGGGGTCGTTCAAATCACCGAACTTAAGTGCTTCGGCAGGGCAAGTCGGCACGCAAGCCGGTTCAAGCCCATGCTCGGTTCGGTGGTAACAGTTGTGGCACTTTACCGCTTGCTTGGCAACGGGGTCCAAATAGATCGCGCCGTAGGGGCAAACTTCGACGCAAGTCCCATGCCCGCAACAAGTTTCATAATCAACCGCAACCGTGCCACCCGATTTTTTGTGTAGGGCACCGCAAGGGCAAGCTTTGATGCAAGGCGCGTCTTCGCAGTGTTGACAAGACATCGGCATGAACAGCCGAGCGACCTTTGGATAGTCGCCTTCATCTTGGTAAAACGTCTGGCGAATGTAGTTGCCAAGTGGGACATCGTTTTCGGATTTACAACTGACTTCGCAACCATGACAGCCAAAACACTTACGAGTGTCCACGAACCAACCAAGTCGCTTGCCATCATCCGGCGCCGTCATGCGGTCTTGCCAGTACTCTTGAGGCTGAAAAAGATCGTTGTCTTTTGCTTGAGCGGCTTCGCTTGTAGCAGCCAATCCGGCTCCAATACCGACGGCAACGGTACCTCTCAAAAAATCACGACGTCCAACGGATGGATCGTTAGCTTGAGGGACGTTTGAGTTAGCTTCAGCATCGGCTCCTTGGGAACCTGGCTCAGTTCGTTCAGCCATTCGACTTCCGTTCAAAAACTCTAGGTAATAATCAAGGCCCTAGGTTAACGAAAAAATGGCCGCATTTAAACTCGAATGGAGGGGAATTATTTTGCGATTTTTTTAATCGTTGATTTTGCATCGCATTTTGTGCCAAGAAATACGAACCACGATCGACACCAAACACAAAAAAAGCTTCGCAAGTCATCTTGCGAAGCTATTAGTGATTGATTTAATTTCCCATTCAACGACTAAACACTGGCCGATGGGCTCTCAGGAAGCAATCCCCCAACAGGAGGCGCTGGAGCAGGAGCTGGCGGGTTAGCCGCGTCGGTGATTCGCAATCGATTTTGTTCGGCTTGCCGTTCTGCAGAAGCTTCGAGTTTCTCCACGCCGTCGGCGGTGATCGAGATCGCTCCGCCTTCTTCACGTTGGATCCAGCCTTTTTCACGGAAGAACCACACGTGAAAGTCCAACACCTCGACGGGGATGCCCATCAATTGCTCAACGGTGTTCAATCCCAAGCCAGGGTTTTTGATGTCTTTGCGACGCTGGGCATAAAACAGTGACAACAATCGATGGCGGTCTGCGGTGTCATCCCCAACCGTTCCAGCACCCTCTACCAGTTCGACTTCGGCAACTTTCTGTTTGCCGAGTTCGACATCAAAATTGGCTCGTTTTTCTGGATCGCCTAGCACCTCATAGGCGTCGGCGATTCTAGCAAACTTTTGAATGTCGCCGTGGTCTGCTGAATCCGGATGATATCGTTTTGCTAGGTAGCGAAAAACACGCTCAACCGTTTCAAACGAAGCACTTGTACTTACTTCGAGAGATTCGTAGTGATTGATAAAATCGGACATTGTCGATCCAGGACATATTCAAAGGAAGCTTGGCGGATAAAAGCCAATCGTTCAAGAACGTAGGACCTCCTTAAGCTGGCCTCTTCTTAACAACTTCGAAGCATCAAAAATCCCTCCAATGAGCCGCTAGATCTACCGATTATTTCGATAAGTCGGATAAGTAGATGGCTTGGTAGCAAAGGCCCAAATACGTATGGGCTCCTTTGACTTCCACCTTCTGGCGAAGGTAGCTACGTCTTGGAGCTAACGATCGACTTGTCAAAATAATTGATTGCCATTCCGGCATCGATCACGATCTTCTGCGCCGTGATCCCCGAAGAACGAGGACTCAGTAAAAAACAAGCTGCGTCGGCGACTTCCTGAGTCGAAACGGCCTTGCCGCGAGGGATTACTTTTTCGGCAAACAGATAGCTATCAACGTAGCCCGGGATCCCCGCCGACGCAGATGTTTTTAGCAAGCCGGGGGAAACCGCGTTGAATCGCACTTGCGAAAACTGACTGAAGCTTTTCGTCAAAAACGCCAGAGAGCTATCGAGCGCCGCTTTCACCGGCGCCATGAAACCATAATTTTCACTAGCCA
>CAZKTR010000102.1:0-9717 GCA_964555525.1 uncultured Pirellulaceae bacterium | reverse complement strand
GCAATTCGTTTTCTGGTTCCGCGTGGTTTACTTGGCCAAACTCGATGCTCACATGTCACCTCGATCGTCGCCCAGCAACACATAGAATTCGAACGCTCCGTCGGTTACTTTTACCACGTCGAATTCGGGAACACCTAATTCTGTCAGTGTTCGCGAGGCGAGCTCACTATCACTACTGATTTGAAAAATGGTTTCTACAAGCATTGGTTGTTGGCACTTTGAGCATAACCCCTCGGCGGCTGGGACTTGGCATCGTGGTAGATCGATTTTTGTCTGGTGATCACAATCGCGGCAAGACAGTGAGCAAAGGAAGTCACGGTCGAGTTGTAGTTGGAGGTTTTCTTCGTCGAAGATCAATGCGGGGGACTCTTTTGCGATGTGCTGTTTTAGCGAGGCTAGTAGATCCGTTACTGTTGTCGATTTTGCCGACAGGGCTAGTTCGATAATTGGATCGTAGGTTTCATGCGATAAACAATCGGGGCGTCGCACGAAATTGGTTTTATAAAAGTTATTGGCAGCGCCGTTGAAGACCATGGCTTGCCCGTCTTCAACGGGCAAGTCGTGGATAAGTTTGAGTGCTTCTTGGACTTGCAGTCCGCCGATGATCGAAGCGATCGTTGGGGCGGTTGGGACTTTGCCTTGTTGGATATCTTCTTGTTTGAGCAGCGGGCAGCTGTAACGCAATGAGATCAAACGGTAGTCGTTTTCGGTCATCGCACATTCGTAGCAGGCTCCTGCGGGCGGGCGAAATACTTTTGCGACGCCGTTGATTTCTTGAATGCCTCCGTCGATCCAAGGCGTGTTGACTTTCCAACACATGCGATTGATCCACAGACGGGCTTCGCGGTTGTCGACGCAGCAAATCACCAGATCGAGTTCGCGGATCAGGCCCAGACCGATCTCGGTGAGCACGTCGCCATTGATGGCGGTGACGTTGCAGTCGGGATTGAGTTCCATGGCTGCCGCGGCAGCGACTTTGGCTTTGGACATGCCGCGGTGGTGCCCGCGGAATAAGACAGATCGAGTTAGATTTGAATCTTGGACGGTGTCGAAGTCGATCAAGTGGATTTGTCCAAAGCCCAGCAAGGCGAGATTTTTTAGGACCTCGTTGCCGAGCGCTCCAGCGCCGACGACCATGACATTGGCGTTGGCGATTTTTTCTTGGTCCCACCAACCGATCAGCCGTAAACGCGAGTAACGATCGTCTTCGTTGATGATTAGCGGTTGGTTGCTAATGGTTTGGCTCATGATTGTTCTTGTGGTTTGTTGGTTTGTAAGTGGTTGGTGGCGGGCTGTTTAATTCAAGAACACGATTCCTTCTTGGCTGGAGGGTTGGGATGATGGGGTGGTTGGCTCGACGATGGTGGCTTCGATGATTTGGATGTCATCATCGTTTGGAGTTGTTTCGTCGGTGGATGTCTCGTTAACAATCGTTGCCGTTGCCTGAGTGGGGGGCGTTGTTTCTGGCTGGGTGGGAAGCGGGGCTTCGGTGGAGACCAGTCGTGACAAAATTCCCCACGGAGACGCTTTGCGTGTTTTGATGGGTTCAGTTTTTTTGGTTGGTTTGCGCGGGACGTTTTGGTTGGTTTGGCAGGATACGCGGTCACGGATTGATCGCGTGTCGATGGGGAATTCGAAGTCCGTTTGACTTTGAGTCCAAGCGGCGGCTTCGCGGTTGTAAGGACTGTCGCTATCGAAGTTTTTATAGCGAATCATGTCCCACAGCATCGTGATCATTTCGTCTAGTGTCAGGCTTGGTACCCAGTTGCTTCCATAACCGCCCATGCACACAACGCCGTTGGTGGAGATGTTGGGATGGAAGACGGGGGTCTGCCATACTAAGCCGGGCATCATGCGAGGGTACGAAGCGACTAAGTTGACGGTGACTCGATGGTTATTGCGGACTTCGATGTTGCCAGTTGTTTCGTTGCGATAAAATCCTGCTCCTTGGAAATGTAGCTCGTACTTTTGAGGCGGAGTGCCTGAGCATTCGAAGGAAAGGATATTGCTGTCGTCACGAAGTTGGCAGACAGATCGATAGTCCGCTTTTAAACGACGGATTCTTGGCGAAGGACGCATGGTTAGCCCGCAACAATTTCTGGGTAGATGATCAAGTGGTCGCCGGTTGCGACGTTCGCTTGTACGAGCGTTTCGAATTCATGTAGTCGGCGTCCGCCTTCTTTATGATCCAAGCTATAGCTCATTGGCTGACCATCGGGCCCGACCATCGGTAGGTTCATCTTGGTGATGATGCTGGGCAAAATCTTGTTGACCGTGACACTGTCGGCCACGACTGCTTCAACGGATTTAGCACCGGTTTGGTCGAGAAAGGTGACCTTGGTGCCGGGTGGTTGGCTGGTTTCTGGCATCGTATAGCTTTCGCGGTTGAGAAAGATAAATTCCTTAGTTGGAGTATAGATGCTGGTGATTCGTCAGCGGTTCGCAAATCTTGCCAAAAATCGGTTCCGAGGGCGGGTCTGGAGCTTTTTCCGCGATTTAGCAATGGTCGGTCACCGCATACCCACCGGTGGCGGTTTAAATTGGGGGAAATTAGGACGTTTGTGCACTTTCTCCTAGCAGTTTGTCTGGTTTGGCCATGCAAGAGTTTGGAAGTTAGAAACGCAGAGTCGCAGCGAGCGCAGAGTTGCCCAGGGCCCTCGGAGTAAAAGTACCAAAAGAAAAAGCCGAACTCGTTTGAGCTCGGCTATTCGTCTGTTGGGGGCAGCGTTTTTAAACAAAGATTGCATACGATCAACTCTGTGTGTCACCAAAGAATGAAAGGTCACCTGTTTGTGTTTTATTTTCAGTGTCGCTAGTTTCTGGCTCCATTGAGTCATCGCTGTCAGCGTCGGTCATTGGTTCTTCGTCTGATTCAACTGCAGCAGGCGTTTCCTCTTCTTCGCCGCTGATCATTTCGTTCCACAATTCGTTGAGGTCATTGTAGTGATTGGATGGGTGAGTCAGTTTGCCACCAGTGAAACCAACATAGCCAATGCCTGCGGCCAAAATAATCGCTCCGAGCTTCCAAGTGGCTCCTTCGTCTGGGTCTTTTGCACGGGCACTCATGGCAAACAGAGCAACCAGTAAACCAAAGGTCGTTGTGATTAGGGCACTTAGACGATGCCAGAAGAGTTTACCGCCTTCTTCAGTGTAGAATATCTCACTGACGTCAACGAGTTCATTGTTTTCATTCGTATACCACCCAGTAACACAGGCAAGAATTCCCGTTAGGACTCCCAGCCACAGGCAATAATAAGCACAGTCGCTCATCACAAAGTTGCCTCGCAGACTGAGGAACGCGAACAGGCCGGCAGCTAACAGCAAGCCCATTGGCAGGTGCAAAATGGCTGGGTGAACTGAGCCAACCGCTTTGAAAATCCGCGGGTCGATGTCATCTTCTTCGGCGGTGTCTTTGTCTTGGTTATCACTTGTTGCTCCAGCAGTTGCCGAAGCATCACCACCATCATCGGATACTTGTGGTTTCCACATCACGAACTGAGCATCATCAGGCCACTCGGCTCCTTCAGCGATCCAAGTTTTAATTAGCTCTATTTGATCGTCGTTAAGCGGGCGTTCAAAATCGGCTGGTGGCATCAGCTCTTTTTCGTCGTCGGTCACCAAGACCAAGTACATATCGCTTTCTTCGGGTTCACCTTCGACGATGAACGAAAACGCGTCGTCTTTTACTTCGATTGGATAAGAGTCAGCCTCGGCGTTGTGGCACTCCATGCAGTGTTTTTCTAGCAGTGGCTTGATTTGCGTATTGAAGTCCACTTTTTGAGCATCCGCTGATGAGTAAAACCCTGTCAGCAGTAAAGAAAAAATGGAGATCCACAAGAACTTAGATTTCATAGCAAACTCTTAAAATTTAGTCGGCTTTGCAGAAGCCAATTGCCAGCTGGAAAAAAAGAATAAAAACTTGGAGGGGCAACCAATGACTACCCCGCGATTACCAACATAATAAACAATTTGGAGCGTCTTCGAAACCAACGTCGGCGATCCAGAAGTTCAGGTCAAGTCTTGAGGGCGGAACTTAAAAATGCGATTTTGTCGCAGGCTCAGTAGCGGCCAATATCGGCAGAATGAGATTTTGCTAAAGGTGAAATTCGGTGAATTTGGGGAAAACTGGGGATATTTGGCCAACGTAACTCATCCTTTCGAGTCGTTTCGTCCAAATCTTCGGTCGCTTTGGCCGAACACAGCAGGCAGTGAATGCCGAACTGTATTAAAATATTCGATTAAAATATTGTTTGCTCGATAGCGTCTTCTGCTCAATAGCCTTAAATGTCCTCACAACCTCAAACAACCGACTTGCCAACGGGAGACCTTTCGGGGCTCGTGTTGGGCGAGTACCAACTGCTACGTCGGTTGGGGCAAGGAGGGATGTCGTTTGTGTATTTGGCGTTGCAAAAATCGTTGCAGCGTAAGGTTGCTCTGAAGGTGCTGAAAGCTGATTTGGCCGAGGACGAAACCTACGTCAAACGATTCGAACGCGAGGCCCAAGCTGCGGCTAAGTTGACTCAAGGCAACATCGTTCAAATTTACGAAGTTGGCCATGCCGAAGGGTATCATTTTATTGCTCAGGAGTACGTTGCCGGCCGAAACTTGCGTCAGTACATCGGACGTCATGGAGCCGTCGAGCCCGTGATGGCGGTTAATGTCCTACGTCAATGTTCGTTGGCTTTGCAGAAGGCAAGTGAAACGGGCGTGGTGCACCGGGACATCAAGCCCGAGAACATCATGCTGTCCACCAAGGGCGAAGTTAAAATCGCTGACTTTGGGTTGGCAAGGATTCTTGAGCGTTCGGGCGATCAGGCTTTGACGCAAGTCGGCGTGACGATGGGAACACCGTTGTATATGAGTCCCGAGCAAGTAGGTGGTCATGCGTTGGATCATCGCAGTGATATTTATTCGCTAGGAATTACTGCCTATCACATGCTGGCCGGTAATCCACCCTTTGATGGAGAAAATGCATTGGCGGTTGCCATGCAACACTTCAATGAAGAAGCGGTCTCGCTACGAACCATCCGTCCGGATGTTCCCGAGAAGCTGATCGATGTGATCGAAAAGATGATGGCGAAGAAGCCCGAAGATCGCCATCAAAGCGCGAAGGATATTCTCAAAGCACTACGAAAAGTTCCCGTCGACGCAGACGAAGATTGGGACATGATTGTAGAAAAGCTCTCCATTGCTGATTCAACGGTTTTGCTCTCGGACACTTCAAGTTGGAGTCAGGCTCAGCTTGCCGCGACCCGGCAGTTGCAACAAGTGATGGCTGGCAACGTTCGAAGTTGGTGGCGTTCGCCATGGCTGTGGTTAGGGACAGTGCTGCTGGGAGTCGGCGGTGCAATCGGTGGCGTTTACTTAGCAGATACTGCACCATATCAATCGATCTTGGATGTCGACGATTTTAGTACGCAATTGATTCCGCGAAAGAAAAACGTCCAAGAGCAGTTTGAGGAAGCGTTTTATGCTCCACTGAACCAGCAAGAAAAACACTGGTTGGCTGTGATTGACTTCTTTCCGTTAGAAAAAGCTGGTCAGCAGAACCAAGAAACGACTCGATGGCATCACCAACTCGCAAAGGAAAAGTTGGCTGAACTTTATTTGGCCCAGGATCGCTACGCGGAAGCAATGCCGATCTTCGAAGAGTTTACCGGCTACAAGGATTTGGACGAGCGATTACAAGTCAGTGGCTGGGCGGGTATTGCGATCGCACTGGATGCCTTGCGAGCCGAAGAGTTTTCGGGGACCGACTTTATGCGCCAGCAAGAGCTGAATGAAGCAATCGGCAAGGTGCGATGGCGAGAAGAGTTGCTGAACGAAAATATGAAAGAGCGATTCGCTAAAATTGTCGAGCTTAGAAACCGAGTCCAATTGCCGCTGCCGCCAGAATAGGTTTGTGGTACCGCTTTTTGGCGGAAGGTGGCGACAGTTGCCTCCGGCCTGTCTTACGCGCCGAACGGGGAGGTTCCCCATAATGCGTATCGTTTTGCTCCGCCGGCGCGGAAGACCGGCTGGAAGCACCGTCGCCACCTTGCGGCTAAAGCCGGGACTACGAACTTGATCTACTTCAAGATCTTTCGTCCTAAGCTCGGATGGTAAACCGTCCAAGGGCTGGCTTTGTTGGCGTCTTCTTCGATTAGCTTCATTACGTTTTGAATTCGAGCATCCAAGCTGTCCAAAAAATGCAGCGTGATGGCTTCCAAGGTCATCGGTACTTTTGGGCTGCCGAACTCATGCGAACCGTGATGAGAAACGATCATGTGTCGAACTCGATTACTCAAGTCTTCAGGAAAGCTGGTGCCGGTTTGAGCTTCGACTTCGGCAATTTTTTTGTCAACGATCGCAACCCCTTGAACCAAGTGCCCCAAGAGTTGCCCCGAAGTGCTGTATCCCAAGTCGGCCTTGTATGTAAGTTCGTGGATTTTGCCAACGTCATGGAGGAAGGCACCGATCAGCAGTAAATCTAAATTTACCGCCGGGTATTTTGGCCCCACAACCAAACAGACTTCCATCAAGGATAGCACGTGTTCGAGCAAGCCGCCTTTGTAAGCGTGATGGTTTTTAACGCCGGCAGGGGCCGAGCGAAATTGTTCGATGAAGGCTTCGTCCGTCAGGAAGCAGTCAGCTAAATTTCTCAGGTCTGCGTCCTCCATCGATCGTAGGATCTCGCCAACACGCCCGACCATTTTGTCAACTTCGCCGGTGGAGAGCGTAATAAAATCGGATTCGTCGATATCGGTGTCGCGGCAGAGGTCGATTTTCTTTGCTAGAATCTGCATGTTGCCGTTGTACAACTGAGCGGTGCCTTGGACAGTAATGTAATCCCCATTTTCGAAGCTATCGAATTGTTTTTGCTGGGCATTCCAAAGCATGGCCGTGATTGAGCCAGTGCGGTCGCTCAGGCGAACTTGTAGGTACAGGTTGCCGTTTCGGTTCGTGCGAAGCTGTTTTTCGTTGGCGATAAAAACTTGTTCGACATTTTCGGTATCAGTCAGATCGGTGACGAAGCGGCGTGGCACTGGAATTTGCATAGGATTTGTCTAAGGCGGTCAAAGTTTGAGAAGTTTGTTGCGTCGAGATTGTAGGGCCCGGCTTTTAAGCTGGCAACGGACGGAATAAACTATGCCAAATTAGTTTCACGAGTGACCCGTGAGGTGAACCCGGTAAAGGTGTCGTGTGACTGATTTTGTGGGCCAACTGCCCGGTATCTATTACTTACTAAAATAACTAACCCCCCTGCCCTAATTCCATGGCTAAAACTGCAATCACTCCGACTCGCGATCAAGACTACCCCGGCTGGTACCAACAAGTTGTTCGATCGGCTGACTTGGCCGAAAACTCGCCCGTTCGCGGCTGTATGGTGATCAAGCCGTGGGGCTACGGCATCTGGGAACACATGCAAGCAGTGCTCGACCGCATGTTTAAAGACACCGGCCACGAGAACGCTTATTTTCCGCTGTTCATTCCCAAGAGTTTTTTAGAGAAAGAAGCCGAGCACGTTGACGGGTTTGCCAAAGAGTGTGCCGTCGTAACCCACCATCGCCTTGAGCCGGGACCTGATGGCGGTTTGGTGCCTGCGGGAAAGTTGGAAGAGCCGTTGATTGTGCGGCCGACCAGCGAGACGATTATTGGTCACATGTTTGCCAAGTGGATCGAGTCGTATCGTGATTTGCCGTTGAAGATCAACCAATGGGCAAACGTGGTTCGCTGGGAAATGCGTGTGCGTTTGTTTTTGCGAACCGCAGAATTTCTATGGCAAGAAGGACATACTGCTCACGCGACGAAAGAAGAGGCAGTGGAAGAGACGCGATTGATGCTGGACGTCTACGCGGACTTCGCCGAAAACTATATGGCGATGCCAGTAATCAAAGGCGAGAAAACAATCGGTGAACGATTCCCTGGCGCCGAGATGACTTATTCGATGGAAGCCATGATGCAGGATCGCAAGGCCTTGCAAGCAGGCACGTCACACTTCTTGGGGCAGAACTTTTCCAAGGCCCAAGAGATCAAGTTTCAAGACAAAGAAGGCAATGAATCGTTTGCTTGGACAACTTCGTGGGGCGTTTCGACTCGGCTGATCGGTGGGTTGATTATGACCCATAGCGATGATGATGGTTTGGTGTTGCCGCCAAAGCTGGCTCCAAAGCAAGTCGTAATCTGCCCCGTGATTCGCAAAGATGAAGAACGCGACCAAGTGCTGGAGTACTGCAAATCGCTCGAAGCTGAACTCAAAGCTGCGGAGTATGACGGTCAGCCTGTAAGAGTGACCATTGATGATCGTGACATTCGTGGTGGCGAAAAGAAATGGCACCACGTGAAGCGCGGCGTGCCAATTCGCATCGAAGCTGGCCCGCGTGACATTGAAAGCGATAGTGTTTTTGTCGGTCGCCGTGACCAACCGAAGTCCAACGGGATGGGGCGAAGCGAGTTCGTTGCCAAAGTCGGTGAGATTTTGGGCGAGATCCAAGATGGCTTGTTTCAAAAAGCTCTCGCTCACCGCGAAGAGCATACGCGGACCATTAAGTCGTTGGAAAAATTCAAGAAATTCTTCACACCTAAGAACGCTGAAAAACCTGAAGCGCATGGCGGATTTGCGAAGTGCTATTTCGTGGACTGTGCTGAAGTGGATGAGATGCTGAAGCCTTTGAAGGTAACGCCACGGTGCATTCCGTTGGATCAAGAGGAAAGCGAAGGCATTTGCATTTTCACCGGCAAGCCCACCAAGACGATCGGTGTTTTTGGCAAGTCCTATTAAGGCAAGGCTTGTTTTTAGAATATCACGAAGCTTTGTTTTACAAACCAAGGTAACCTTCCATGGGGCAAACCCGACCACCCATTCCCGTTCTGCTGATTGCAGCGATCTCTAGCAATCGCGTGGACGCCATTGAGTGGGGAGCTGAGCAGATTGAAGCGGCTTGGGGTGAGGTTTGGTTGAAAACGCCGATCTTCGATTTTGATCATACGTCGTTTTACAACGCGACGATGGGCGATGGGATCAAGAAACAACTGTTTGCTTTTGAGCAGCCGATTGATCCTGGGAAGTTGCCGTCGATTAAAAATAGTTCTAACGCGATCGAAGCGGTTTTTGAAAATCTGCGATCGCATGACGTCGAACGGCCAATCAACATCGATCCGGGGTACGTTACTGAAGCCAAGTTGATTCTGGCGACGATTAAGGACCGCGATCATCGAGTCTATTTAGGGGAAGGGATATACGGCGAGGTCACGTTGGCTTACTACGGCAAGAAGTGGAATCCAAGTCGGTGGACTTATCCCGATTACGTGTCACCTGAGAACCTTGATTTCGTCGAAAAATGTCGCCTGCGTTTGCGGCAAAAATTGCAGGTGATGCGAGCCGAAGGTTTGTCTCGGTAAAAGGTTTGGGTTGAATTCTATAGCATTTCATCGAGAGGTTGCCATTTACCCATCTTGGTATGCTCGGTATCCTGATAACACTCAATCAAAATCTTTGTTACCCTTTCCGGTGGGAGGAGAGTTGGCTTTGAGCGATGCTGACGGTGGATCGCCGTTGAAACACTACTGCGTCGCCAAATTGAGTATGGTTAGTGGAACATTCGAACAGTGTTTTTGAAAACGTGAAATCAATGAAATTCAAATCATTTACCCTCCGGTTGTTCGTTGCTAGCATCACTTGCTTGGGAGCTTTTGCTGCCATCGGAGCGATGCGGCCCGTTTCACGTTTGGCAACGA
>CAZKTR010000101.1:0-9858 GCA_964555525.1 uncultured Pirellulaceae bacterium | reverse complement strand
AAGGCAGCGGATTGCAAATCCGCCATCGCGGGTTCGACTCCCGCCGACGCCTCTAATAAACCCCGGAGATTACGCATTTTTGTGTAGCTCCGGGGTTTGTTTTTTTCGTGATACCCAAAACGGAACCCAAGTTATGCATAAAGATGAAATCGAGAAGTTCGATTACTTTCCCCAAGAACTGATCGAAAAAATGATGGGGATTTCTGATAACCTTAGCGACGGAACGTGTAACTCTGATGCTGCCATTCAGAGACTGATTGATTGTTGTCAGTTCCTAGCAAAAAGAGTTCGCCAGCTAGAAGAAGCTGCCTCTTCATAGGCGGTCCAAAGTCGCTAGCCGCCTTACCTTTTTTTAGTTAATGGTATGAAGCGTCGGCTAATGAGCGTTGGGTTTGCTTCTACTGTTGACGATGAAATACAAAATCAACCCACTGGCGATGGTGAGGGCGAAGGCCGTCAGTTTCTCGGGGTTGTCGATGGTTGATAGGATCGCTAGGACAAGCGTGGCGGCGATGTACAAAGCCGCAATGCTGGAGAAGATGAAGCGCAGAGCAGCGGTGTCGTTGTCGCGACGAGTCCATAAGAGACAGGCAACAGTGACCGCAGCACTCACGGACAAAGTGAAACTCAAATAGTCCAGCAGTGAGATTAAGGTCGAAAAGTAAGTGACGATCGCCGCGCAGATAACTTGTAACCAAATCGCTGCCACCGGAACGTTTTGTAGACGGTTGGTCGGTGTGTTGAATAGCTTCGGAAATACGCCATCGTCAGCCATCTTGGCGTAAACTCTTGGGCCAGCGATTATCATCGACGAAACGGAGCTGAGTAACGCCACGCTAACGATGATGCGAATCAATGTTGCCACCCAATTGCCGCCCAGCGATTGCGACGCCACCGCGGCGATGTCTTGGGCACCGCGGATTTTCTCTGGCGGTGCGGCGTAAAGAAATACAAAATTCAGCAGCAAGTAGAAAGCGGTTGTAATCAGCGTGCCCAGCAAGAGTGCTCGAGGGACGTTCGTTTTGGGTTTGTCGACTTCTCCTGTAACGTAAACGGCTGCGTTGAACCCGCTGAAGCTCAGCGAAATCCAAACCAAGGTGGACGCGATCGCGTAGATCGAAAATGGGGCGGTGTCTGTTTGGGTTCGGATGCCTTCCCAGTCGCCGGGGTATTTTAAAAAGGCAAAGCCAATGAAACCGCTCAGTAAAACAAGTTTTAATCCGACGACTAGGTTTTGCGTCAGCACACCTGTTTTCAAGGTAGCCGAGTGTAGAACCCCAAAAAATACGATCGTCGCGACTCCGATCGTGCCCGGCTGAAGCCATGCGGGGCGAATCGAATCAGGAACCGCATATGCCTCGAAAGTGGTCGCCGCAAACGCGATCGCGCCGGTGAACCCTGCCACCAATGACACCCAGCCGGCGATGAAACCAACCGCCGGGTGGATCAAGCGACTTAAGAATAGATACTCGCCGCCGGATTCGGTGATGCGTTGAGCTAGTTGGCCGTAGCTGATTGCGCCGCAGATGGCGATCACGCTGCCAATCAGCCAAGCCAGCATTACGTATTGGCGATTGCCAAGGTCGCTATATGAAAATCCGCTGGTTGTGAACACGCCGGCACCGATCATGTTGGCGACGACTAAAAATATGGCAGACCACAGGCCGAACGGTCGGTTTGGCGGTAGAGTCGAAGGAGTTTTGTCAGCCAAGGTAAGTGCTTATGTTACAGTTGGTAGTTTGCGTGCGGGCGTGAACTTATGCCCTTTATTTTACGTATTCCGTAATACCAAAATACGTTGATTTTTAAAAAGCATACGAATCGTTCAGCAATTAATTGCACAATAAATTTTTGACGATAACAATAGATATGAACAGCAACTGTTTGGGCCGGAGGGACTTTTTCGAGGTGAATTACCCATCGTCCAATTTTTAACGAAATGAGACCAAACGCCCCGTTCCACTGCCACGTTGATTAGTGTGTGCAACGGCTGATGAGAGATACAGATGAATCAACTTCCTGAACGTTCAGCATTAACATGCGCTGGTCTAGATCAGCAACGCGAGTTTTATGTTCAAGCTCGTGAAATCGTATCTGATTTGTTTCAACCTCAACCCTGGTGTTTCTGGCTGGACTTCGTTGTTTCAATGACCAGCGCTTACGTGCTGGCGAGTATCTGGCTGGCGTTGCCGGTGACATCGCCGATTGCTTGGTTGGCGTTTTTTGCTGGAGCAACATTGTTGTACCGGTCGTCGATGTTTATTCATGAATTGGTCCATCTTCCGGCTAAGCAGATGAAGTGGTTTCGTCGTACCTGGAACTTCTTCGCTGGGGTTCCCATGATGGTGCCCTCGTTTTCTTACGCCAGTCACATCCACCATCACAGCAGTCGACATTACGGAACTGAACATGACGGCGAGTATTTGCCATTGGCGACGGGGTCACTCAAAGGCATCCTGATTTTTCTGACACAGATATTTTCACAGCCAATTATTGTGTTTTTACGATACGCGATTGGCACTCCCGTTTCATTTTTACATCCTCGCTTGAGAAAGTGGACGCTGTCTCACGCAAGTTCACTGGTGATTAATTTTCAGTATCAGAAAAATTTAAAATCGAATGGCCAGTCGGCGTCGGACACGTTTTGGGAATTGTTCACATGCTTTCGAACATGGGTGATGCTTGCTTTGGTCCTAGCAGGGATCATGCCAGCGGTCCGCTTACCAAAACTATTTATGCTGGCGATGTTTGCGTTGGCGTTGAATCACATTCGAACACTGGCGGCGCATCGTTACACCAATGACGGAGAAACGATTTCTCATTTGGACCAGTTTCTTGATTCAACCAACGTGCAGGGAAACTGGCTGACGGAACTTTTGTGTCCCCTTGGTTCGCGCTATCACGCGCTTCATCACTTGTTCCCACGGATTCCTTATCACAACCTTGGGATTGCTCATCGACGTTTGGTTGCGCAATTAGCAGACAACTCGGTTTACCATGACGCGACGTATCCTTCCATTTGGTCGGCAATTAGAGACTTGTTGGAAAACGTCCGCACGCACCAAAAAAGCCAAGCGACCTGAGACACGGCGCAATACGAGTACTCGTGGACGAACGAATCCAATGGCTTCAGTTCACTGTCCGACGATAAGTTTGCCGCCTTCGACTTTGGCGTGAAAACGGGTGCCTTTGAGCGCTTTAAAAATTAGTTCGTTTTGTGTGACATCAATGGCGTTGATTTTGATTCGATCCGATAGCTCCTCCGGTGGAATCTGACCTAAGATCAATTCGAGCTTGGCGGTGGTAGCGATCTTTTGCAAAATTTCTAAACGGCTGGCATCAGCTTTAAACGTAAAAACTACTTTCTGGTTAGCCTGTGATTCAACTTGTTCGATCAAAGCGGCCTCCAGTTGAGCCAGTTGCTGTGGCGGTCCCGTTGCGGTCACCGCCTTGGAACGGTACGAAATCCTTAGGTCGGGGAATTGGGCAGTGAGTTCTTTTGCGTTGGCGGGGCGTTTGGTAACGGCAAAGACTCGCCGAGCGGATTCTATTTTTGGAAAATCGATGATCGTGATCGACTTGGCGTCTGGATCGATTTCGAATGTTTTATCAAAACCTGCCAGCATCAGCTGTAGTTGTCCTATTACGCTCGTTGGAGGCAGTGAGACGGAGTACCACAAATCGTGTGGCAGTTCTTCTAGTCCGTTGACCACAAAACCGTGCTTAGTCGCAATGGCTTGGATCAACGCTTTGGTTTCGACGACTGGCCCGGTGCGGACGGGGCGTTTGGCCGTCCACTTGACTGCCGATCGGCGACTTACTTTTTTGGCTTGACGGGCGAGAGTGTCCATGGCGATCGGCAAGGCAATGGTGGTATCAACGGGACCAAAGTAATAACAGTTTTCGATTCGACAGACGCCGATCTTGGCGGCCGAACTGATTCGTCGAAAAGCCTGTTCAACGGTTCGGTCTTCGACTCCCAAGTTCACGATTGTGCTAGGATCGACGCGGCGGTCGAGCATAATTGCTATGTCTTGGGTTTCAGAAAACGCCATCAGGCGATCACGGAGTTCTTCGTCTTTCCACCAGATTGATAGCGCTTGCAGGTTTCGACGGTTTAGCTTCTTGCCAGTTAGATACTTGGTTTTTTTAGCTTCTGCCAGCACCAGCGAGTCGCTTTGGGCCAAAGTGATGCTAGGGCAAGCACAACACATGATGAAGGTAATGCTGGCGAACCAACCAAGATAACCGGCATTTTGAGACTTACTTGCCCATTTGGTTATTTGATGGGTGATTGTTCTGGTGAGTGCTATCACGTGTTTGGCCTCCAATAAATTGCCTATTCGTCATATTCGTCATGGTTTGATATTTCGAAGCCCAAGTGACCAAGAAAGTCATGGTTCTGGCTAAAGCTGAGTGAATGCGTCGTTGCCGGAGGGCATTGGTCCAACTAAACTCGGCTTATCTTAACGACGAGTGAGCTGGGCAATTTTGAACCCTTTGTTTCAAGCAATCAATCGTCATTTGTCATTTTTGTAACTTGAGGCTTGGTCAACTATGTCGGAATCGTCGCTCCGATATCCACAGCTGGATAGATTTTACCAACGTTTTCTTAACGAAGAGAGCTCGGCTGATTTTATTCAGGCGGTTTCCACCAAATATAATTTGGCTTCGCTGGAACGACTTGCTACCGCCGGCGGACGAATGACTCGTCGAGCGGCGATTTTGGCGATTGGTTTCTTGGGTGACTTTTCACATAACGAAGTGATGGGGCGAGCTCTTAACGACAAAGATCGAGCGGTCCGAATGTTAGCCGACCATGGGATTCGAGAACTTTGGCAACGCCAAGGAACAGCGGGGCAACAGGAATCGTTGAGGCGGATTTTTCGGTTGGTGGATCAGTCTCGGATGGAAGACGCGATTACCGCAGCGACTCAGTTGATTGAAGTTAATCCTGAGTTTAGCGAAGCATATAGCCAGCGGGCGATCGCTTTCTGTGCGTTGGGTGATTACGAAGCGGCATTGGTTGATTGTCGCGAGGCGTTGCAGTTCAACCGGTATCATTTCCCTGCAGCGATCGGTTTGGCTCATTGTTGCATGCAGATTGATGAGGCCTCCGGCGCGCTTGCTGGATACCGTTTGGCTCTCAATATCAATCCGGATCTGGATTCCGTCAGGCGGCAAGTGTCTCGCCTAGAACGGATGTTGGAAAACAACTAGTGGTTCAAACGACCTGATTTTGCCTCTGGTAGCGGGAATTCCGCTGAAGGCGGTGACGAACCACCAGCTACAAAACCGCAGACGTGGCGGATAGTCTCGAATAGGTTTACGGGGTGCACCGCTGGCTGATTAGAAGGCGATTGGGGCGTGAATGGTCGATTCGACTTGGCGAAATTCGTGAATGTGGCTAAGTTGAGGGCCAGTCAATTCAGGATTCTTATAACGCGGCGTGCAGTAATTAGTACTCAATCTTGCCCATCGATGATTAGGCTTTCAAACCAATTGCCATTTGCCTCTGGTTGCAAGCGAGATTGTTATGTCCATCCGCACAATCCAGACCTCGTTGTTAAGATCATTCCGCCTGATAGATCGATTCAGGTTTTGCATTCTAAAAAATTGTGGCTTCGTCGAATGCTGCAAACCCCCGAATCGATGGACGCTAATCGTGGCGAGCGAGAAAAGTTCGAGCAACTGCACAATCGGTTTGACAATCTTCAAGAAGCCATTCCCTATTTGGTTGAGTATCACGGTCAGGTTCAAACGGATCTTGGCGAAGGGCTTGTTTTTCAGGCGATCAAAAACTACGACGGGACCATGTCGGAGACGATTGTTTCGGCGGTTAAAACTGGCGGTTATAGCAGGACCAACTTATTGGAAGCTTTAAAATTTCTGACGTCTATTCGTGGCGACAGCACAATCTACAACGACGTAGGTAAGAACAACCTAGTGATTCAGGTGTTGGATTCAAAGCACTCTAAGTACAAGCTGTGGGTGATCGATGGAATTAACTGCCGGGCGTTAATCCCGATCACTGAGCATTTCTCCATGTACGCGAGGGTTCGTAAGGCTAAAAAGATTTGGAAGGTAAAACGGTACATCCAAAAAAACTTTCCAGCGGCCTAATCCCGTGTGTGCACTGGGGGTTGCCATTTTTTGTTGCGAGTGGGTTGGGTGGTTAGGCTACCGTCTTGGATGTACCTGACTTTGTTTGGTATGGGATTTGGCAAAGCCATCTTGGCGAACTGTCGAGCCATGTTTAAGCCATTGTAAATGTTACATGCATGCAGTTTTGGTTGCATCGGCTACTGCCATCTTTTGTAATATGGGGTACGCGATCTGTCTTGTAAGGCTGGCAAGACTTTTCTAGTATCCGCGTTCCCACCTTCTCTTTAGATTCTCTTGTATTTCGAATTATGAAAACTATGCCCTGCCCTCTTCAAAAAACCTCTGTATTATTGGCTACCTTGGCCATGTTGTTTGTTGTTTCCAACGTGCAGGCACAGGTTGAAACGATCGTCGAAGAGGGGGACCTTGTCGAGCTTGTTGAGGAAGTGCCCGCTTGGACGGGGTCTTTTGCGGCTGGTTTCAATGGGAAAACAGGCAATAGCCAAAACTTGGACGTCAATTTTGCGGTCAATGTTACTCGTGAATCAGATTTCGCAACGTCGAATTTTATCGGCAACTACTTTTACGCTTCGAGCGATGTTACGACCACGACCGATCGTTGGTTTAGCCAGTTTCGACAGGAAATTAAACTGCGAAACCCTCGCTGGAGCTGGTTTAATCAAGTGGGGGTTGAGATCGACCGGTTTAAGGATTTTGATTATCGAGTCGCGTTGCATACCGGTCTCTCGTTCAAGGTGATTGATGAAGAATTACGGAAGTTTAAGCTTCGGTTCGGTGGCGGTGCGTCGCGTGAAGTCGAAAGCATTAACGATGACTGGTCGCCAGAACTCCAGTTTGGAGCAGATTGGGAGCGAAAGTTGTTCGATAATACGCGGCTATACGCCACGGTTGATTATTTTCCAAACGTTTCTGACTTTGCTGATTACCGTTTGAATACAAACGCAGGTTTGGATTTCTTAGTGGACGCGAGCCGGAATATCAATTTTCGAATCTTCGCCCAGAACCGCTATGACAGCACACCGCCTGTTGGCAATCAGGAAAGCGATCTCGATTATGGTGCTGCCTTGGTAGTTGGCTTCTAGCTGTCGCTTGGCTTAGTGCGACAAAGTTGGTTTCTCTGCAATTTCTTTGCGAATGGGCGAGTGTGTAAGCTGCTACTGATTGTGGTCGTCGGTCGGCAATTCAATTCGATCTCACTGCAGACCGTGTTCTGTGGCTATTTGAATGCGCTAGATTGCTAGCGGTTTATGGCTGTTTGGAATCAACCGTTGCAATCGTTTGCTTCGTTGCAGTAAATATTTCCGCGAAAACCGACATCAAGCGAATGTTCATTAAATTCGTAATAGCTTAACGGGCGATGAACAGGGTGAGTCACAGAGCGCCCGCTTTGTGAGCATTTTTCCAGCTTCTGTTTCGAGCGAGTGTTCGAGCTTAGAAGTTGTGCGATTCAGGGGAACCTCAATGTCAGACTCTCGATCAATTCGCTTATTTAGTTTGAACCATCAATGGCTTGTCCGGATGGCAGCTGTGGCCCTAGTCGGCGTCATTGCAACTCAGACTGGTTGTAATATTTTGCGCAGTTTCGACCAAGCAGCCGCAATCACTTATCGCGATTTGGTTTGGTCCAAGCGGGCCTACAATTTGCGATATGGAAATTGTGACCGGCCGTATGCAGAGCACTTCAGGAATGGTTTCTGTGACGGGTACTCCGATGTTTGCCAGGGCGGCGATGGTTACACGCCAGCGCTTCCGCCAGATAACTATCGCGGATACGAGTTTCAGTCTGCCGACGGTAGTAACTGTGTCGACGCATGGTTTGAAGGTTACCCGGCTGGTGTTGCTGCGGCTCGAAAAGACAACTCAGGCAACTATCATGACCTCGCCGTCTCGCGGCTGTTAGAGTCTGCCATCAAGCAAGAAAAATCCAAACCCAAGGTGACTGGTGAAGTTCCAGTGGTCACGGGCAAAAAAGTTGTTGGCGAAAACAAGCCATTCGATTTTAAGGCTCCTCCAATACCGATTCGTCCTAGTAACCGGGCGTTATCAGGCGAAATACCTTCGGTGCTTTCCGGGGATCCAAGCATCGAATGGGAAAAGGCGCCACTCGTGGTGCCAGCCGGTTTCACACCGGGGTCTTCGTCATTCGAACTGGATGGACCAGTACCTATCCGACCCGCGACTAACTGGTCTGAGTAAATTCGGATAAGCCACCATTTGATCCAAAATACATTTTTAGTTTGCTGTTCCCGACAGCTAATTCTTGGAGTCTCTAAGCGATGATCCAATCACCACCCAAATCTGATAATCCTCAACGTCCAGCCATGCGATATGCACTGTTGCTGGCGGTGATGATCAGTATGTCGATGACCGGTTGCACGGCGTTGTTTTCGCCTCTGGACACGATTCCAGCGGAGCGTTTGCCCGAGCAATTCAAAGCGGAACCACAGGCATCTAAGGTACCGCTGAACCCTGCTCGTTTGCGTCAGACACGGCCCGAGTTCTATACACTCGACAGCAAAGACGTACTCGGTGTCTTCATCGAAGGTGTTTTGGGTAACGCCGATGAAGCTCCTCCGGTTCAACTTCCCAATGCGGACAGTGATTTGCCACCAGCGATTGGTTTTCCAGTTCCTGTTCGTGAAGACGGTACGCTTTCGTTACCATCGGTTAAGCCGATTCCCGTTCGCGGTTTGACGATCAAGCAAGCCGAAGAGCTAATTCAGCGTGCTTACCGAGGCGGTCCGGATCCGATTTTGAAGGAGGGTGGTCGTATTATCGTCACGTTGTTCCGTGAACGCACCTATCGAGTGTTTGTTGTTCGTCAGGATAACTCGTCAGCGCAACGGGGGCAGCAATTCCAGGGACAAGGTCAACGTAACCAAGTTACTGACCGAAGTGACCAGTCCAGCCGTGGTTTTGTATTGCAAATGCCAGCCTACAAAAACGATGTGTTGAACGCCTTGCTGCAAACAGGCGGTATTCCAGGTGTGAACGCAAAACCTGAGATTCGTATCTTACGAGGCAACCGCTTCGATAATGCTCGACGTGATCGCAGGGCAAGTGAGTTTTATCGTTCAGCAGATCCTAGTCAGTACGCTTACGGGCAGGTTCCTAATTTGGAAGATGATGCGAATACAATTAGAATTCCGTTGCGTCTGAAACCAGGCGAGGTGCCTGACTTACGTGCCGAAGACGTCATTCTTCGAGACGGTGACGTGATCTATGTCGATACGCGAGAAACGGACGTTTACTACACGGGTGGTTTGTTGCAAGGTGGTGAATTTCCGTTGCCGCGTGACTATGACTTAGATGTTCTTGCGGCGGTTTCACTAGCAGGAAACGGAATCGCAACCGGGCAGCGAACGGGCTTTTTGGGCGGAGCTGTTCAGAACGTGCCGCCAACAGAATTGGTGGTGTTGAGAAGACTTCCAGGTGAGCGCCAGCTTGCAATTCGTATTGACTTGAATGATGCGATCAACGACCCGAGGCAAAGGCTGCTGGTCAAGCAAGGCGATACGTTGATTCTGAGATTCAAGCCTCAGGAGGAAATATTGAACCTCGCCTCGAATGTCTTTTTCACGTTCGGTGTGCGACGGCTGTTTAATTAGAGTCTAAATCGACAAGCTTAAAAATCAGAAGGCTCTCAACACATTTTGTGTTGAGAGCCTTTTTTATTTAGACTGGAGACTGGAGACTGCTCGTTCCAAGGCTCTGCCTTGGAACGCACTGCAC
>CAZKTR010000100.1:0-9900 GCA_964555525.1 uncultured Pirellulaceae bacterium | reverse complement strand
TCCGCTGGCGGAGTGATCGAGTCAAACTCGCCGCCAATAAACAACATCGGTATCGCAATCTCGCTCAGCCAACCCGTCGCGTCGACGCGCTGTGACATGCCGATTTGTCCGGCTGAGATTACACCGGGATCGGTTGTGAAGATCGTTTGATGAACTTTGGCAATGTATTCGATTTCCTGCGGATTCTGATCTCCGGCCAAATAGAACAACTTCTCTATCATTGCATCGGCCACTGGCTGCGCGCCCGAAACTCGAACTTGAGCCGCCGCCATATGGCGTGCTCGTCGCACTAATTCGTCGTCCTTTGCTGCTCGAGTGTTGGCGGCGATCATCGACTTTAGTCGATCGGGATACCGTCGCCAGAATTGCCAACCGATGTAGCCTCCCATCGATAACCCGCAATAATTTACCGGCTCCACGCAAGCGACCGCGTCTAGGAAAGCGACCAACCAATCGGCTAGGCTCTCCATTGTCAATGATTTACCATCGGACGCCATCGCCTTCGGGCGAGTCGTCGAACTATGACTCTTCGGTTCGCTCATTGGCTCACTGGCCCCGAAACCTGGTAGGTCGGGACAGATCACTCGATAGTTGGATTGAAAAAAGTCGATCTGCCTACGCCACATCGAATGATCCAGCGGAAATCCGTGAACCAGCAATAACGGTTCGCCGTGGCCTTGATCGACATAGTTGACCGATCGACCGCTTAGCTTCAATGTTCTTATTGAATCCATATGACCGTGCTATTTTAAAACATTTGCGGCACGAGCGCCAGCCAGCGGAGCAGCAGAGTAATCGCGATCGCGATGGGAAAAAGGTGAACGTAAGGTAGTTGCACGCCGTACCCGCGTTTGCGAATCAACAAATACTGCATGGCATGCCAAGGGATCTGGGCAAAGATAAACGGGTACAACAAAAAGCTGACCGGGTTAAAGTTCCAGGCTCGCGAGAACTGACCATGGCTGATTGAAATGAAAGATCGCGTTAGCCCACAGCCGGGGCAGGGGAGGTCAAAGATTCGCTTCGAGGCACAAAGTTCGGGCATTGCCTGCTTCGCGCCGGGAAAGAACACGGACTCTTGGCCCTCGGAGCGTAACAAAAATGTTGCTCCGATCACGGCCAGGGCCATCCAAAAAAATAGCCCGTGCAACCACATCACTTCCGTGTCGATTTGCGGTTGCTCGCCCGCGGTCGGCAGGTTGCCAGCCGTGGTAGTCGTTTCAGATACCACATGCTCAACCGAACGTTGAACATCTTGATGGTTGGATGGGTCAGTCACGCCAGAACTTTGGTAAAAACAATACGAGTAGCGGAAAAATTTCCAACCGGCCTAACATCATCAGCAGTACAAACAACGTTTTTGTAATGCTAGAGAACGTCGAATAATTTTGGGTCGGACCGACGATGCCGAGTCCCGGTCCGATGTTGTTCAGGGTCGATGCAACGGCACTGGCCGAGTCGATGAGTTTGTTTTTTGAGGGACCACCCCAAGTCGAATCGGGCTCGACTCCCGCCACGAACAGGAAGCCGATCATGAACAAAAAGCTTACCAACGCAAAATAGACCAAAATCGAATGCCTTAGTTTTTGGTCGTCAACCGACTTGCCCCCCAGCTTCAGCAGTTGTACTTCGTTTGGGTTGAAGGTTGCTTCGACTTCCATACGCAAGACTTTCACGAACAGGATGTGTCGAATGACTTTCATACCCCCACCGGTGCTGCCCGCGCAGCCGCCCACAAACATCAACGCGAGCAACCAACCACGTTGCATTTCATGCCAAGTATCAAAGTCAGCGGTGCCAAAGCCAGTGGTTGTCACGATCGACACGACTTGAAACAAGCTATTACGAACGCCGCTTTCCAAATTCCCAAATTCCGGGATCAAACTGCCAAATCCAAACGCCATCAACACGGCCGTCGAAACGATGATGATTCCGATGTAGCCTCGGAATTCGGAGTCGCGAATTAGATTCATCGGCTTGCCGAGCACCGCCAAAAACAATAGCGTAAAGTTCGCTCCTGCCAAAATCATGAATAGGATCACCACGTACTCAATCACCATACCATTGGTAGCATCGTGTAGTGCGAAGTGTCCTAGGCTACTGTTGTAGGTGCTGAAGCCACCGGTTGCCATCGTGCCGAAGGAGTGGCAGATTGCGTCGAAGACCGTCATCCCCAGCAGTTTCAGAATAATCGCCAATAGAACATTCAACGCGATGTACACACCCGCAAAGTTCCAAGCCGCATGTTGCATTCGGGCGCTGGCACTGTCTTGGGTTGGGCCCGGCATCTCAGTACGCATCAACGCTTTGCCTGCCGAATTTTGTCCCAGCAAAACGACAAACAACACAATGATTCCCAGCCCTCCCAAAAAGTGCGTGCTCGATCGCCAAAACAAAATGCAGTGCGGTACTAAGTTGGGATCTTCAAGATCATTCAGCACCGTCGCGCCGGTCGTGCTAAAACCGGACTGAGCTTCGAACATGCCGTCGATCAGTCCCATTCGAACCCATTGCAGGCGAAAGTTAGACGCGCGATCCACCGGAGCGTTTGGAATGTCACCGGAG
Organism: uncultured Pirellulaceae bacterium; assembly: GCA_964555525.1. GTDB lineage: Bacteria > Planctomycetota > Planctomycetia > Pirellulales > Pirellulaceae > Mariniblastus. The sequence continues at coordinate 7,335 of CAZKTR010000100.1, read as the reverse complement.
CCGATTAGCCAGCCAGCGAAGTCGGGTTGCTTTTGTAGGTCGCGGAAAACGTCGACGGCATCGGTGACGCCGGAGTGTTGTTGCAGTTGCCGACGCGTTAGCCCACGAGCGTTGGCGTTGATCACGGCGGATAGCACTTTGTGTTGTTGATCGTCGACGGTTATCGCATTCCAGCTGTTCCAGATTTTATAACGTGGGGCAGCGATCAGAACCTGGTTGGTTTCGGTAGAATTTCGTAGCGAGGGGCCACGAGCGGTGCCGCTAAAAACGTAGGGCAATGCACCTAAAAAAGTCGCCAAAACCCAGCTCAATGCCACCGCGGCGAGCGCTTCTTTGCGAAACACTTTTTCTTTAGCGCTGCGTCCCCAGTACATCATCGCTGTCCCGAGTACGCCACAAAAGGCCGCGCTCATCAGCAAACCGTAGAACCCCGCGTACTCAAACCGATCCAGAGCAATGTTTGTGTCTGGGTGGGAGTGGGCGCCGAATTGTGGCCAAGCCCAGAATAGGCTGAACAGCATAAACCCGCCGATCAGAAGCACGAGGATGCCCAATAGTTTTACGACAAGGCGAAAGTTCATGATCCAGTAAGGAATTTGGGTGGAAGTGAAGCAAGGCCCACGACAGGCCGTTTATTTACAAGCGTAACTTGTTGCCGTCAGTCGCGGCTAGCTTAGCCATCGTCGCCAAGCATTGCCGGTTCTTGGCGACCGGCCAAATCGTAGGCGGCCATTTTACGATTGATTAGGTATCCTCCCAATAGAATTGCCGCCGGATAAACCAGTAAAGAAGTCATCAGGACAACCTTTTTTTCCGGCGGTGCGGCCATCGAGCCACTTAAGTAATTCACGGCAACGATCACGGCCAAAAATATCGTGTGCACAAATCGGCCAAAGGGAGCTGTCAGTCCAATGAAGACTCCCAACAGTACGCATAGAGCCGCCGCGATTCCGGTAACCATACACAACATCGTTCGTGGCATTGGAACGATCGCCGGGGTATCCGCGGCGGCTTGGCCCGCCTCGATGGCGGCTTTGTACTCGGGAAAGAAAAAACTCATCACCGCCAGCATCGTAAAAGCAACAATGCACCATTGACCAACCACGCCACAAGCGATCGTCAGAAAGCTACGGAACATTAGCATCGGGGGAACGGAGCCATCACGAACAGGCATAGTAGTTTGGTTCTTTGTTAGTGGTGTATGTAAGTTGTACGGATACGGTTGTCTCGGGCCATTGTAGCCTAATTTGCTATCGAGGTTGGCTGTTAGGAAACCCTCGCTTGCGCAATTAAGTTGCACAAATACAAGCTCGACGCGCAAGCGAGTGTATTTTTACGAGTCTAGTGATGCACTCGCTTGCGCGTCGAGCTTGTATTGAAAACGCTTTGTATTTTGAATTTCGCAGTCATTGAGGTATCCAGTTTATTGTTGCCGAACAAACTTAAGTTTCGTTTTTAGACCCGCCATGTTCGGTGGTACCAGACGTAACGTGTTCTCATCCTGTACGATTACATCGAAGTCGGTTGTGTCGTCGACCAGTTTGCACTGAATTTTGGCAGTGCGTGTTTGAGCGTCGTAGGACAAGAATTTCCAGTTGCCTTGTTTTTTAGTCGAAATGCTACCCATGTTGGTTTCGGTCGCAAGGTAGCCGCTGTTGTGAAAATGGACCATCATTCGCGGCGGTTGATCGGTTGCCGGGGCAGACATGTCAGTCGAGCCGTCGGGTTGGGTGTTGACTTGTCCCATTAAGTGGTCGGCGGTTGCGATCTCCCAATCGCCAACAATCCGAGCCCGGTCTGGATCGCCCGTGCAACCAACCAGTGCAAGCAGTAAGAGACAGCATGAGAATTTTAAGATCTGGATCGTTGGTTTCATTGGATGCTTGCCAGGTTTAATGGAGGCAAATTGTTTTTGGTAAACTTTGATCATTGTACGGATTTCTCTGATTAGCGTGAGCTGGAGGGTCGATAAACGGAAAGGACAGTCGTATTTTGACTGACAAAATCCGTTGTGGTGGGCATCTTTTGGCCCATGAATGAATCCAATTTTGTTTGAGGGCGAGTCAATGAGTCGCTGTTTTTTGTTTTTACTGAGTGCCTTAGTAGTTTGCATGTCCGTTGGATGTTGTGGTCTGCCCTGTGGCGTCACTTCATGTAATGATTGCGATGGTCTTAGTTACGGTGCGCAAGTTATCCCTCAACGACCATTGGATCGCGTTCGTAACGGCAGCTTATTCTGCGGCAGTGGTTGCGGCGAGGTGTATGTCGACGAATGGCTTAGCGGTCCACCAGAATGTTGCGACCCTTGCTCTGGTGCCGACTGGGTCGGTGGATCTTCAGGTTGTGGATGTTCAGGGTGTCGGGCAACTTGCTGGCAACCAGGAGATCTGTTGCGACGATTCGGTACGGCATTGCTAGGCGGAAGATGTTGCACTGGCACACAGTCTTCAGCAGATTGTGGGTGTGGCAGCGGCGGTTGTGGCTTGCTCGGTCGCGGTTGTTTGCTCGGCGGACGTAACTGTGGTGTCGGATCAGTATCTAGCTGTGGGTGCAGCGATGGAAGCTGTGGTGATTCAACCATTGGGTATTCATCGACTGTCGATCATCAAATTTCAACTCCAGCAACCAGTTCATCTTGTGGTTGCTCAAGCGCATCAGTAACACCTGTTGGATCGTCAACGATTCAGTCGGCAGGCCGACTTGCTCCGCCTGAGCGTGATCGAATCACCAATAGATATTAATAACGAAGTCCGTGCGATTAAGTGGCAAGAACTACCAGTATCGCAACGTGATCGTTGAAACAAATTTTAAGCCAGCTAAATTCTTAAGAATTCAGCTGGCTTAATTCGTTTCTGGTGGGAGTGTAAGATGAGTCGATTGTCGACAACGTTTGAGCCAAATTTAATCGGCGACTCTTGTTTTTTATGCTCGGCACCGAGTACTAGGATTTTGAATAGCCGAGTTCTTTGATGATTGACAGCATTTCTTCATAGGTGATGTACCGCCGCCGATTGACTAATTTGTATTGATCGATCGTCCGTCCTAGTTCAGCCGCTTCTGCAGAAAGATTGGAGTGGCTGTCCGAAAACTGTCGTCGTTCCAAACCGGGGTTTGAGCGAACGGTGCCGCCAGATCGACGGTCGATGAATTGCTCATCGGTATTAGGCGTTGCGCCAAAAGTTTGATGTTCGTTGGTCATGGCTACTTACGAAAGAATATGGTGGGAAGGTAAGTCGATCATCGTTTCTTGATGTCGCAACGCGGTTCCAAATCCCCATGCTGATGACGATCAGTGCAATTGTTGGTCAAAGCAGAGGACCGCTTGGCAACCACAAAAGCCTAGAACGGTTTTCGGCGCTAAATCGATAGAATTTGAGCAGTCGGCGCGAATCAATGGTCGTTGGGGTAGATCCGATTGCACAATCGAATGGTTATACGGGTCTTGCGGATTTAATTGGGCCTTGGTGGAGCCATGTCCCGAATTCTGTTGACTGGGTGCGTCTACCGCCGCACTGCGGTTAGCGATCTAGTTTGCGTTGTTCACCTTGTGGTAGGTACTCAATGCTGCTGTCGATTTCTCCAGGCGGCGTTGATCCACCGATTCCGCCAGCACGAATTTCAGTCTTGCATCCGGGCGAGCAAAGCAAAGCGATCAGCAGGGCGCATATTGAACACGGTTTCATGGTAAAGATAAGCCCTGTTACGTTCATGTTAGTTTATTGACTCATTGCAATCTACTTTGACGAACTAGGCAGAACATGGCAAATAAGAAACAAGAGAGTTAACTTCTGTATTCAGTGGAACAACGGATGATTGACTGTTGCCGAATTTCTCGTTAGAAAGCTAGGTAGCTCTATACACTAACCACTTTGATGCAGGACAATATGATGACGAGCAAGTGCTTTCGACGTTTGGCCAGAATTATTACTCTAACACTCATCGCAGCGTTAGTCGCCTTTAGTTTTGTGTTCCCCGCACAATCGTTCGCTCAACAAAACCGTCTGTTTGCGTCGGTTAGTGGGTTTACTGGTTCAACTTCGGCGCCGCGATTTGTCGCCGAGGTAGATATCGCGACAAGGTCGGTGTCAGAACTTTTCTCAGTGCCAGTGCCACCCAACAATAGCTTCTCCTTTGACCAAGCACGGGACCTTGTCGTTGACCAAGATGGTAATGTCTTGTTGTACAATGGAACGTTTACCCCATCGCTTTTGTCTGGAAATGCTACTGATGGTGTTGTTGATCAGTTACAGTTTGCGGGTCTTAGCACAATCAATAACACGACTTTCGGTGGAATTGCCAGAGAAGGTAACTTCGTTTACCTGACGGATCAGCGAACGGGAGGGGCACCGGAACAGGGAATTGTACGAGTTAATCTTGAGGACAACAGCTTTATAAGATTCGCTGAAACCATAGAGCCTTCTGATTTGAATATCGGTCCTGATGGAGTAGTGTTTGCGATCGATGGCGCTGGTAGTCCAACAAATACTGTTTTTCGATACGATCTGGAAACAACAGAGTTGATCAGCGAAGTACGTGTGGCATTTGCGGGCCACCGTGCTGTCGCAGGTTTGGCTGACGGGACTTTCTTTACCGCGACAAGTAGCGGCGATATCTTTCACTATGATTTGGATGGATCCTTGCTCAATAGCGCTAACGTTTCGGGAGCTTTTTTTGCAGATATCGACATTGCTCCCGATGGACAGATTGCACTCGGTACTGCGGGCAGCGGCGAGGTGGTGTTGACTGACACAACTCTCAGGAGTTTTGAAAGGTTTCGAATTACTGAGAGTTCTGTAGGCGGTAATACTTTTGTTGCGTTCGCAACTGATTTTAGTGCCGTGCCAGAGCCAGCCAGTGGACTGATTTTAATTCCATTTGGAATGTTGTACTCGTTGAGACGAAAAAAGTCTTAACATGCACTATCCAGCGTCGCGTTCATTTTTAGGCTGCATCGGAAACGACCTGTTGGTTGAAACCCACGCAACGCCAAATATGATGCCTAAAATGGTAGAAAGAAACGATAGTTGTTCTCGAGGAGCGTACGGAAAAGCGAACGCCCCGAATCGGTAACCGGTGTAACCGCAGGCTAAGGCAAACACAAAGATGATTCCTAAGTTGGTGGCATTGATCGTGAGCCAGTCGCGAAAACGGGAGACCAAGTGCCCAGCAAGCGTTCCGATGACCGCCGCAATGGTCGAATGCATTACCACAGCCATCAAGTTGATTTGCGGGTCATCGAAATAGTATGTTGGGATTCTATCTCTTGGGAACATTACGTCGGGCGAATGGAAAACTCGTTCTAACGCAAATGTCGATGACAATGCGATCGCCGCCCCAAGCGCCGCGTAGATCACTGCACGCAGTTGCCCTCGAAGCCAGCCAACATACATGCCGGACAGAATCGCAATGATGATCGTTGCGAAAAACGTAAACGCATCATCCTGAGTTGCGAGCCAGAAAGCACGCAGCGAAAGAGCAATGCTAACCAATACGAAAACAGCAAAAATGTGAGCGAGCGTGTAACGCAAGAATGGATTGCCTCGATACGACTAAATGAAAGTGGTAACGTCGTGATCGCCGAGCCAGAACGGTTGGTCATCCGCTTATAAATCACTTGCAAGTGCGGTTTGCGCGCACTTTTTTGTTGCTGTGTTGGTGTGAGTGTCTGCAGCACTTCAAAGCCGAAACAGGAAGTGACGTTGTTGCCAGAGGCGCATTCAGGGCAACCAAGTGCTAAGAATTCCGTAAATGCCAACGGAAAGAATGTTCATTCCTGTGGCAGTATCTTACTCGTTTTTTTCTTTTAGAAAACAGGGATTTCGTTTTAATTTCTATTGCCCGAGTACAAACAGCTCCAATAATCGTCCTCCCAAGTTCAATTTCATGTTTGATCCGGAGAATGCTTATGCCAACTGAGTTCTGGTTGAATGATTACATGTTTACAGTTTCTGATTTCATTTCTAGCAAAGAGTGCGACACACATATTGCAATGAGCGAGGAAATTGGATTTGAAGAGGCCCTTGTTACGACTGAACGAGGTGCAATCCGTGCGGCGGACTTGCGAAATAACGACCGAGTGATGTTCAAGAGTGAAGAGATTGCGAACTGGCTTTGGGGGCTTGCCGAAGAGTTTGTGCCGGTTGAATTTGAAGGCCGGCGAGCTGTTGGTATCAACGAGTTAATTCGATTTTATCGCTACGATGTTAATCAGCAGTTTAAGTGGCATCAGGATTTCCCATACGAGAGAGATAACGGACAGAAAAGCTATCTGACGTTGTTGATTTATCTTAACGATGCGTTTGAAGGTGGAGAAACTCTTTTCGACGACTCCTGCTCCGAAGAATCTTTTGACGACGTCGTTGTTATTCCGCAGCCGGGAATGGCGCTGTTTTTTGAGCATTCGACCTATCACAAAGGCGAAGTCGTGACCGAAGGAACTAAGTATGTCATGAGAACGGATGTGATGTATTCAGCGTTGGAAGAAGAACCTGACGAAGATGGTTTTTATTTCGAGTCCGATGATGCAGATAATTGGGACTAAATCTGTCCCACACGCAAGTCCGGATTCCATTCGTTTTGTTTTACTGCGACTGCTATTGATGGGGAACTCGTTCGTCGAGAAGTCTCTTGTTTGTTGGCCTTAAGAAATAGCGTCTTGCTTGCCGACTGGCTAAAATAACGACCGGAAACTTCCCAAGATTGTATTCCTGATTGCGAATTGTTTTTAATGTTTGCCATTATCCCTACGGGCACTGATGCCCCGATCTATCACTGGCCAATCGTGACCGGCTTAACCATTGCCGTGAATGTGGTCGTGTTCGTTTTACAACTCTTTAATCCCGGCCTAACGGAAATGTTTTGGCTGGAGTTCGGTACTTTTCGGCCGCACACTTGGCTGACGGCCGCTTACCTTCATGCGGATTTTGGGCATCTGTTTGGAAACATGGTCTTCCTGTTCATCTACGGATTGATCGTGGAAGGCAAAGTGGGTTGGTGGCGTTTCATATTGATTTATAACACTTCCGCGGTCGTGGCTTCAATTCTGATCAATGTGTTGTCGTTTTTTGTGGTCGGTAGTGGATTGGGAGCTAGTTGTGCGATTTTTGCGCTGATGGTGATTTGCTTTTTGTGGGCGCCGGAAAACGAAGTACAGTTTCACTGGGGTGGAACATTTTTCTTCCGAGTGTTTGGCGGGGCCTTTTATGTTTCGTTGCAAAACGTCTGTTTCTTTTTTGTGGCACTCAACTTTCTGATGGCTGCTTTTACTGGTTTTGAATTGTCCAGTGCGGTTTTTCATTTACTGGGAGTGATTCCGGGGGTGTTGATTGGTTGGGG
>CAZKTR010000099.1:4845-10007 GCA_964555525.1 uncultured Pirellulaceae bacterium | reverse complement strand
GGTTGGGTTGGATTTGCCGCCAACTGGTTTTTGCAGTCAACGATCCTGATTTCAATCGGCCTGCTAGTTGGTTGGATCCTGAAGGCTCGGGGTTCCGCGGTTCAATCGGTGGTGTATCGGACAACGTTGTTAGCAATTTTTGCTTGTCCGTTGGCGACGTTGGCTTTGTCAGCATCGGGCTTTACGGGCTGGTCAATCGACATGCCGCTGGCATGGGAGAGATCAGAAATCGTTGAAACGGCAGACGATTTAGAAGCCCCCGAAGTCGCCGCTCTACCCGAAGTTGATTCTGCCCGAGTACAAGGCAATTCGGAGCCAACGCCTTTCGGTGCAGAATTCCAACCAGATCCTTTTGATACATTTGAGTCCGAAAATGCTGGCCAAACTCAGTTGGTTGATTCAAACACTTCGATTCCAACGGATCGTCTTGCCCCCGCCACTCCGATCCTAACACCCGAGGTGTCACAAGCGACGGCTGAAAACGCGATATCGATACAAGCCTTTGGTTTGGTCGCCATTACAGCCTCGTTGATTTGGCTTGCTGTTGCCCTGTTCTTCAGCCAACGCTTGTGCAGTGCGTGGCACAGCCTGCGCCGACTGATTCGCAATTCAACTCCAGTTGATAACCAGATTCTGACAGAATGCGATCGACTTGCTAAGCAAATCAACGTGGCCACACCGCGTTTGCTCCGCAGCCCGTTTTTGCCGAGTCCTTGTCTAGCGGGAATTCGTCGTCCGACGATTTTGATGCCCGCCGAAGACAGTAAACTTTCGATTCAAGATTTATTGATTCACGAATTGGCTCACTTGCGCCGCAAGGATTGCCACTGGAATCTGCTCAGACAGATCGCAACGGCGGTCTTTTTCTTTCAACCTCTGGTTTGGATTTTGTCGCGTCGTATCGAAGTGACCGCAGAAGAGGTTTGCGATGATTTCGTGGTCCAGTTCGGTGGTGATCGAGGCGACTATGCCAAACGCTTGGTCGACATTGCTGAACTTTCATCGGCGCCCATTGCACCGGTGGGCGTTGGTGTCGTGGCATTACGTTCGATGCTCTCCAGTCGCGTCAGCCGAATCCTTGACACTTCGCGCGAGATATCAACGCGTGCCAGTCGCCTGTTACTGATGTCGGTGCTTGGCTGTGGGATCTTGGGAACAGCGATGACGGGGCTGCTGGGTTTGCAGTCGGAAGACTCAAGCGTCAATCCGGAAACGGATGTCGTCGTAATGTCGGACGAGGAAACGAGGACCAGTCCACACTTCAAAGGTAGCGTCATTGATCCTGCCGGTCGCCCCGTTCCGGATGCCAAGATTTACCTTTTGTTTGGCTTCCGTACTAAGGCTAGCGGACTATTAGCACCGGACGCTCAACCGATCGCAAGAACAGACCAGAACGGTCGGTTTGAATTCTCAGTAGATGAATCGGTTCCAGGGCATGAGAATTTCAAGGTTGGGAATATTGCTGCGGTCAAAGACGGATTCGGTGTGGGCTGGTGTTCTTCAATCGTCTTTGACGTGGATGACCAATCTAGAAAAGACTACCAAGAACGCATGGACATGAATGGCGTGTCCGAAGATTCCCGCAACATGATGCAACACACACTCGACCGAGTCGGGCAGCCACTGCAACTGGTTCGTGACGCTCAAGCCGTAACAGGAACCATCATGGATATCGAAGGACAACCCGTCGCAGGGGCCAAGCTGACTCTATTGCAGATTCTTACTGGGGTCAACGACACACTTAACGAGTGGCATTTGGCTGCGGCGGAACCGACCGCTGATTTCTATTCGACACACCGAAAAACTCTAAACTACATCAATGGTCCGCAAGTCCGCTCCCTGGTTAAACCGGCCGTAACTAACGCTGCCGGCAAGTTCCAACTAAGCGGAGTGGGTGACAACAGAATTGTAGAGCTACTTGTCGAAGGGCCCGGAATTGCCACAGAAACAATCTACGCTAGAACCGAGAAAGGTAAAACCATCGGTCTCATGAGAGTTCGACGAGTACCTAGGCAAGGTTCCGACAACTACTACAGCAACGAGTTTACCTACATTGCGGCTCCGACGGCAGAAATATCAGGCACCGTCCGAGATCAGCAAACGAGCAAACCCATTGCCGGTGCAACCATTAAAAGTCAAAGCCGCCACGGCGAGGCGCGCAGCGGATGGGGGCAGGATTTTGTCCGAACAGTAACCGATAACGAAGGTCACTTTCGTTTGAACGGAATGCCCATCGGCGAAGATAACCGCATCGCCGTCTTGCCGCCCGCAGGGGACATCGCTTACCTGAGCGTTGGATTTGACACGCCGCTATCGAGTCCAAATTCTGCATTGAAGCTTGATATCGAATTAAACCGTGGTGTTTGGCTTGAGGGGGTGGCCATCGACAAACGATCCGGCGAAGGCTTGCCCGGCGCGGTGAGTCATCATGTGCTAAAAGGCAGCCCGAACTACAAGTTGGCTGCATCGATGAACGTCGAAAAAATTGATCAAAGTTTGGTTGGCGATGATGGCAAATTCCGATTAGCGGTTCCACCAGGTCCCGCATACGTAACGTTTTTGTCCTATTCACGAAAAAAGGAATATTCTCGTTCCAAATTCATCAAGCAGTTGGACGGAAGCCTCAAAGAAGCAGAAAAGCAAATTTACAATACAAGTCCTTTTTCAATGCTACCCGTTAATAGCAACGCGATTGTCGCCGTCGACTTTCCCGAAGGAAAAGCCGCAGAAATCAAGTTTGAACTCGACGAAGGAGAGAAACTCTCAGGAACGGCTTTTGATTCAACAGGAAAGCAAATCAAACATTTTTCTTACACCGGATTGTTGCATGACTTCGAGGGGGTATGGTCGTTTTCGAGCAACGGCAAACTTAAAGTCGTTGACTACGACCAGAATGCCGTGCGCAAAATCTGCCTTCTGTCCAAAGACCGTAAGTACGCTGGCTACGTTCAACTAACGGGTGAGCAAGAATCAGACTTCTCGGTCAAGCTCAAGCGATCGGGTAAAGTGAAAGGTCGTTTACTGGACGACGAAGGCCAACCCTTAACCAACTGCGAGCTTACTAACTGGAAGCCAAGTTTTAGTGGCTCAGAATTCGATCCAAACAAATCAGATTCTCCGCCTTTGCCTCCAAACTTACCGCGCTCTCGGAACCCCTACTATGTCACCGATTCCGCAGGGCGCTTCGAGATCGACGGACTGGTTGCTGGACTGGAGTACCGAATTCTGGCGACGCGAGTCAAAGACTTGAATACTCCACCAGATTTGAATCGTTTGATTGACAAGACGATCAAGGTCGAACCCGGCGAGTCGAAAGATTTTGGCAATGTAACGATTGTTAGCCAAAAGAGAATGGAGGAATTGCAAACTAAAGCCAAGCCTTCTAAACGATCAAATGCTTCGCAAGACGAATCGACAACCATTCGCACGACCGTTTTGCTTCCCGACGGCAGCGTTGCCGAAGCAACGCATGTTGCCCTGCTAGGTTACAGTCGTGATTTAAAAGAATACACGGTTTTCGCAAGTGGTACCACCAGCAAAACTGGCGAGTGTACTTTGACCAGCAACGTTAAATTCGGATCGGCGGAAAGCGACAAATTCCTGGTCGCCAGAAAAGATGGGCTGGCAATTGGTTGGAAGCTTGTGACACCTTCGGATCTCGAAAGCGCAGACCCCATTACGGTCAACCTCCATGAGGCGGGCGTCATCAAAGGGCGCCTGATCGACATCGAAGGGCAACCTGCCGTGGGGGAAAAGCTTCAAGTCAAATTGGTCTTCAACCCCGACGCCGAGCGCGAATCGATCGGCGCGAATGTGAGTTTCTACTCGACCATTGAGAAGTTAAAGAACAATACGCCTCAAGCTTGGATCCAACCGGTGATCACTGACCAAGAAGGTCGTTTTGAGCTGATTGGTGTTCCGAAAGGCTTTGGCGTTTACGCCACTTTGTACGACAGCGAGAAATTTGCACCTCAGGGCATTGCACTAAATACCGGACAGCCGGAGCAACGCAAACAAAGCGATAGAACGTATCGAAGTTTGGTCAAAAACGTCAAACCCAGCGAGGAAACGGTTTTCACCCTTCCACCTGCCAAAGTCATTACCGGCAAGATCACCTATGAAGATACGGGGGAGCCGGTTCCAAACACAAAAATTTCTATCTGGGCCAGCCAGGAGGAATTTGGTTCCATGTCGCCGATCTCCGGAACAACCGATGCGGATGGCAAGTACCGTATGCTGCCCAAACCGGGTATTCGCTTTGGCGTTTCGGCCTTTCCACCAAGTGGAACCGCGTACATGGGGCGCAAGGCTGAAACGTTGGTTTGGGAAAATGCAGATACAAAGCGCAACGTCGACATCAAATTGCCGCGCGTAACGCTAGTGAAGGGCCGAGTGATTGAAAAGGGCACCGGGAAGCCAGTTGACGACGCCACCATTACATTTGAAGGATCGAGCAAAAACGCGCCCAAGAATGTGATCACAGGTTGGCAGGCAACACAGAAAACCAACGCCGAAGGAAAATTCACTTTTGCTGTTCCCCAAGGGCATGGAACGCTAACCGTGCGAAAAATGAATAGTCCCTACGTTTTGCAAACGATGGATTCACGCAAAATGATTTCCGACAAGCCTGGAGGCTCACGCTTCTACGCGAATGCTTTCCACAAAATGAAAATCGAAAAAGGCACTGATGCGATCGAAGCCGAAATCGAAGTGTTACCTGGGAAAACCGTACGCGGTGTGATCGTCGATCAAGACGGCAACTCGGTCGAAGAGGTCTACATCGTGACTCGGTTGAAATCTTGGGATCTCGCTGGCCGTTGGCGTGGCGATGAACGTCCAACGATTGGCGGTAAGTTTGAACTTAAGGGACTCGCGCCGGATGAAACCTACAAAGTTCACTTCCTGGACCCGCGGCGAAAGCTTGGTGCAACCGTTGAATTAAAAGCCACCGACCAAGACGTCAGGGTCGTGTTGCAGCCTTGCGGATCGGCAAAGGCTAAGTTTGTTGCTACCGACGAGGAAGATCGAACAAGGCTTAAAAGGATGACGCCCTTTTTGCATTTCGTACTCAATCCGGGCGTGCCAAAGTATGATTTCGATTCACAGCGTCTGGGAAAATTGGCCGCGGACATAGACTTCAACGCGAACCTTGATCGGGTCAA
>CAZKTR010000099.1:1731-4745 GCA_964555525.1 uncultured Pirellulaceae bacterium | reverse complement strand
GATGACGATCTTCGCATTACCTATTCAGCATTGATCCCTGGCGCGACATATCGGATACCGACAACGTTCGATCAGTCCTTCGGCTACAAGGAGTTCGTTGCAAAACCAGGCGAAACGTTGGACCTTGGAGAGTTTACGCCCAAATTTGGTCAATAGTGTTAACTGCGAATCACCGACACACCCATCGGAAAAAATCATGACCTGGTCAACTTATCAACCTACTGCCGAAGCTCCGTGGAATCTCCAACGAGTTGTGCATCTACATCAGCGAGCCGGATTTTCGGCACCTTGGTCGGTGATACAACGCGACCTCAAGGCAGGTCCGCAAGCAGCGATTGGCCGACTGCTTCATGGCAACCGAGACGATACGTCAAAGGGTAAGGATCAGATCACTCTTGCGATCCGTGACGCGGCGATCGAATCCAGTAATCCGTTGCGACTAAAAGCGTGGTGGGCGTATCGAATGGTGACGACGACTGATCCGCTTGGCGAAAGACTAGCATTGATGTGGCACAACCACTTTGCCACCAGCAACCGAAAAGTCAAAAACCTCAACCTGATGTTGCAACAGAACGAACTGTTCAGAACACACGGTCGCGGTCGTTTTGAAGATTTACTTTCTTCGGTCATCAAGCATCCCGCAATGATGCTGTGGCTCGACGCGGACTCGAATCGTAAAGGCAGAGCGAACGAAAATCTGGCACGTGAACTGTTGGAGCTGTTCACGCTGGGCGTTGGTAACTATAGCGAACCGGATGTGAAGAATTCCGCTCGAGCGCTTACCGGCTGGACGGTTGTTGAGAACCAATTCGAATATCGCGAGGCGCGACACGATTCGGATGTACTAGAAATCCTTGGACACGCAAAACCCTTCACAGGCGATCAGCTCGTTGAGATTCTGATGGCACATCCGGCGACTGCCAAGCGGATTGCGTGGCGGCTGTGCAAAACGTTTATGTCGGAGTCGTTTGTGCAGAAAGAAAAGGCCGCCGTTGAAGAACTTGCCAAAGGGTTGATCGCCAATGACCTAAACATTGAATGGGCGGTCACAACGATTTTGAATTCAGAGCTCTTCTTTCACGAATCAAACATTCGCTCCAAAGTACTTGGCCCCGCCGAATACGTGATTGGGCTGGTTCGCGCGTTGGAAATCAGCGACCCGCCTCCCAGAACGATTCTGCTGGCCGATTGGCTATCTCGAATGGGGTTGGACCTTTTTTATCCGCCCAACGTCGGTGGCTGGAGCGAAGGTCGATCGTGGCTTTCGTCGCGCACTATTGTGGCAAGGGCGAACTTTGCCAACGCAATTGCCAGTGGTGAACTTAGGAGTCAGGAGGAAGCGACCCACTTGGATCAATTGGCGACTACAAACGGAGCAGCGGAATCTTTGGAATCAAAAGTCACTTGGCTTTGCAAGCTCTTGATGGGCAATGGGTCGCCGCAAACCGTAGACAAAGTCCTTCAAGCTGCCAAGGAATCCAAATCGAACTTCACCGTTGCAGCCGTGATGTTGCTTTCTCGGCCAGAACTACAACTCGGTTAAGTCAATCAAAGAGGAACGTATTCATGATCTCAAGACGCAAATTTATCCAATCAAGCTCGATCGTCTCTCTTGCTCCAGTTGTGCCGCAAGTGTTCGCTAGCGCTGCGGCAGCCTCCACGCCCGGTTCGGACGAAAAGATCCTCGTCGTGATTCAGTTGGACGGTGGAAACGATGGACTCAATACCGTTGTGCCCTACGCTGATGACAACTACGCGAACGCCAGGAAAAAACTTCGGGTACCGGCCGACAAAGTCCTCGGGATCAACGACGAACTTGGTTTGCATCCTGCGATGAAGTCAGCCAAGCAACTTTTTGACGATGGTCTGCTTTCGATCGTGCAAGGAGTCGGCTACCCCAACCCAGACCGTTCGCACTTTCGCAGCATGCGGATTTGGCAAACGGCCAGCTTTGATGACGACAAGCATGATCAAGAAGGCTGGCTAGGCAACGCCCTCGATCACGCCAGCTTTACCGGCGCCAAAGACTGCGTTTATGTCGGGCGGCAAGAGACTCCCGTTTCACTATGGAGCCGAAGATCCAACGCCACTTCCATTGCGAGTGCTCAGGATCTTGAACTGGTCGACCCCCGTGCTGCGGCGGCTGTCGGTCATCTACCGAACTCGTCACATACGGAGCTCGAACAATTTGTCTCAAAGCAGGTCCTTTCGGCGTATACTTCCGCCAAAGAAATGGGCAACATCAAAACGAAACAAAGCACCACCGCGTACCCGCGAACTCGGCTTGGATCGCAGCTTGAACTGATCGGGAAACTTCTCAAGAGTTCCTCGAAAACACGCATCTACTACACCACTCAATATGGATTCGACACCCATTCAAACCAACTTTACGACCACGCTTCTCTACTGCGCGAATATTCAAAATCCCTGAAGGCGTTCCTTGACGACCTAAAGCACGCGGGACTTTCCGATCAGGTTATTGTGATGACGTTTAGCGAATTCGGCCGGCGGGTTCACGAGAATGATTCGGCCGGCACTGACCACGGAACTGCCGGTCCTGTCTTCCTAGCCGGCGCAAGCGTAAAGGCTGGCTTGCTGGGTGGCGCACCGGATCTTTCCAAACTCAACGATGGCGACCTTGCCGTCCAATACGATTTCCGCCAGGTCTACGCCACGATTCTGGACCAGTGGCTTGGCGTCGACGCCGATTCAATCCTCGGCGGGAAACATGAGCGGCTCCCTCTCTTGCGAACTTGATCGGCGGACGACCAAGGAACGGCCTAGTGTTTTATGGCTACTAAAAAAATTGGGTTGTCCAGCGGCATAAACTAATTGAGCACAGCACTTACGATCATTGGTGACAGCATTCGCTGCGTCAAAAACAAATGGTCGGAATTGAAATCCCAAGGCTCGTTAGTCATGTCATCCGACTTTTTGAAACCCTTTCGGGATTTTCGTGCCAGAAACGCACAACATCTGTGTTTGACTTAACAAGCAACCAGTCGCCAGTCGTG
>CAZKTR010000099.1:0-1631 GCA_964555525.1 uncultured Pirellulaceae bacterium | reverse complement strand
GTCGGGCGGTCAGCGCTAAACAAGCCCAAGTCGACGGTACCGACTAACTCAGCAGGGAAGTTTGTTTTGCTAAGAATCAAATAATCACCGGTAAGAAAGTCCCTATCTGTAGTCACCACAGCCCCCAAAATACAAGTGTTTTCAATGATTTTCATAGTTCATAAAAACTTTTGGCCGTTTCGTCACAAAACCCTTGGTCCACGCGCATATTCTCTTTCGGTGGCCAAAATTGTACGCACGTGAATCTCACAAACCCAATTTGACAGCCACTGGCAACCGCCCCACTGCACTACAAACCGCCGCACAGCAACAAGGTTCGTTTTGCGAAGAGTTCAATAATCACCGGTAGGAAAGTTCCCACGATACCATGCAACAATCACTCCTGACCTCGCCAACGCCAAATCAGACGAACTCGAAATGCCAGATGTCAAAAAGAAGATCCATCGTTGTGATGCAACCTAAAATTTACTCACCGCGTGTAACTGGCCTGCTAATCTTACCAGTCAGCTTGGTCCTGCTCGCAATTTCAACCAGTTTTTCATTTGCCAGTACCACGCTTGTTGGAGAGGAAAGCACGACTTGTTCGCCAAAACAGGCGAGCAAAACGGTCGTTACTGAGGCTCAGAACTCGCCGACAATCCCGCTAAACAGCCCACCTCAATATCGCTATTCACCTTCGACGCCATTGATCGCAGACACTTACCCAAGCGTCTATTTGTGTGCCCGTTCATTTGCGGTTCGAATCGCAAACGGAATTCGTGAAAACAATCAGTTTTCGCCCCAGACCAAATTTTCAATTGAAATCGCCAACGAATTACACTCCGCGGACACCACTTATTGGCAGTCATCGGAGAAGTTTATCACTGACTTTCAAAAAGAGTTAGAGGATCAATTTCCAACAGGCACTTTTGTAATTGTCAACAAGCCACTTCAAACAGATGAAACCAATGCCAACTCAAAACTCCAAACACTGGACATCGATTTTTCGCACACTGCTTCTAAAGAGGTCAACACGGCAAAAGAATCGTTCTTGGAAAACGAACCTAATTCTAGCGGGTCAATCCAAATGAACTGGGCGATCGGCAATTCAACTCCTTCACAAATCACCCTTAACTATGTGACAAAACAGTGGGTCGCCACCGATCGCAATTGGTCTCACGACCACCCAAAGTCATTTGGGTTTTATCACAGCAAGGACTACCGCAGTAAAGTCATTGGGTTTACAAATCGACTCACTCGAAGCCCGCAAGAGGCTTCACGACTCGCAATGCAAAACGCGGCTCACTTCCACTCGCTTCATTATGGTTTCCGCTTTTCCCCTGATGACTTTGAAATTAAAGTCGTCGATCGCTTCCAACAAAAGCTCTCGACTCCCAGTGGTGAACTCTGGCAAGAAGCACTTCTAGCATCCATAAGTCCCAAAAAAAACGCTTCCAAAATTCGGCCGGCATCTACTTCGGTAATTTCAGCAGAATTATTGTTGATATTGCTGGCCGGAGCCTTCGGCGTCATCTGGATCTCAAGGCTTCTACTCAAGGCAATTTTCTAAAAACCTACCGGCAGGTAGACAGGCTGGAGGCCTTTTTATGGGTCCATCGGGGAATTTAGTGGGTGATTTAATGACCTGAAAG
>CAZKTR010000098.1:0-10127 GCA_964555525.1 uncultured Pirellulaceae bacterium | reverse complement strand
CGTAAACGCTTGCGATGGTTGGCGATCCTTGCCAAAAAATGCTCCTTCAGTGGGGAGTGAACGCAAATATCTCAACGCGCACGACGACCCCAATCTGATGATCGGCAGACAAATGAGGTCGCTTTGGGCAAAGCCGAAGAAAAACGAATATGCCGATTGGTGTGTAGTTTGTGTTCTAGGCGGCAGTAAAAGTTGATTTGAAGGCCCGCCGGAAAAACTCAATCGCAACAGTTCAGGAGTCTCGGATTGGTGATTGAAGGACCGCCGACCTATCGGATATAATTACGGTTGGTATCTGTTTCTAGGTTTCAAAATTTTTTGATGGTTTCTACTGGCATGAATGTATCACGAGCAACTCGCGTTTTCACGATTGGTTTAGTTGGTTTGGTTGTCTCAATGACGACCGCAAATTCGGTGGTAGCGGATGATGGCCATCCGGTTGCGATTCGAAATTGGGAGCAAGGGATCACGATCGAGACGATGTGGGGGTTTCAAATTGGATTAGGCGTTAATGATGCGAGTCTCAGCAAACTGCCCAGGAAACCGGATTTGGTTTTGGAAGACGTTGGTGTTGGTGAAAGTGTGACGTTGACACGGCTTCCAAATCAAGCCAAGCCTTCGATGTCGAAAGAAGCAGGCGATAGCAATGACGACAATATGGTTGTTGTCGAACGCGGAAAAGAAGGTACTCCGGCGATGGTCACCGTCGACGGTTTGACGGTCGTTTATCTGGACGCTGCTGCTGACGCTGAGTTTGCGAAACAGCTAGCGGGTAAACAAGTCGTCGTCATTGCGACGGGTGCTGGCCTAAAACCGGAAATGTACGCGTCGATTGTGGATGCATTTAAGCCGAAGTTAATGGTGGTCAAAACCGGTATTGAAAAAGTCGGAGACCAAACAGTTGAATCGATTTCGCATAACTCGGTCGCGGTTTCCAGTGGGAAACTGGCCAAGGCTAAAGCCAAAGCAAAAACGCGAATCGTCTCGCTTGGTACCGAAGGATATAAACTGTCGAAAGAGTTGAAGACTTTGTTTGAAAAGAAAGAAGCTGCTTGTAAGAAATCACGAGAAGTATTCGCCAAGCTCTCCGTCGCTCAGATGAATTTCAAACCCGCTAATGGAACTCATACGCCTCGCTGGAACACTGAGCACATGATGGGCCGTGAGTTGCAGTTCTTTTCACAGATATATAACGCGGTTAACCCAGAAGTCCCCGTCATGAATCTCAACCCGGCTCAAATGCCTAACAAATATAAATTTGCTCATAAAGATTGGACGGGAGAAGAAGAGGCTCGACAAACAAGACGAGTCGAAGATTTCACTCGTCGTTTTGCGTATATGCTTGACGGGATGAGTCTCAACAAACGAGCCAAGGGAAGTCGGTTTTGGACGCCTAAGAGTTTGTTGGCTCAAATGGAGCGGCATTACAAACAGCACACTGGTAATGTTGTTAAAAAGATGGAGCTGGAAGGATGGCCGACAGAGTAGTCGGTGACTTTGCCAGTGATATCTCCGCACCGTTTAACGACCAACCGGCAGGCGACCGTTTAACGACAAGCCGGCAGGCGACGGCGGCAGCGCCAATTCAAGTGCCATCGGTCTCAATCATTGCTGCTGCACTGCGCCAAAAAAAGTTACCAATCGTTGCCTCTCCGCCGGCGCGTAAGACCGGTTGGAAGCACCGTCGCCACCTTGGCGTTAAGCAGAGAATCCATCCGGGTTTTGGCTTTGCCAGCGCCAGCCATCGACGCACATTTCTTTGAGCCCGCGTTTGGCTTCCCAGCCGAGTTCCGCTTTGGCTAAGGCTGGGTCTGCGTAACAGGCGGCGATGTCGCCGGGACGGCGGTCGACGATTTGATAGGGGATTGGTTTGCCGGATGCCTCACCGAATGCTTTGACGATCTCCAATACACTGTAGCCGTTGCCAGTACCCAAGTTATACGTGACAACCCCACAGTTGGTTGCGAGCTTGTCGAGCGCTAGAACGTGGCCCAATGCCAGATCGACAACGTGGATGTAGTCTCGAACGCCAGTGCCGTCAGGAGTTTCATAGTCGCCGCCAAAAACGCCTAGCTGATCGAGTTTGCCAACGGCGACTTGTGAAACGTAAGGCAATAAGTTGTTAGGAATGCCGTTGGGGTCTTCGCCGATCTGGCCGGACTCGTGAGCGCCGACTGGATTAAAATATCGTAGCAACGCGACGTTAGAATCTGGGTTGGCAGTTTGCCAATCACGAAGCACAAACTCCAACATCAACTTTGTGCGACCGTAAGGATTGGTTACTTCATGTATTAGGGTTGGAGATTCTTCGGTCAGCGGCAGTGCTTTGGGCAAACCGTAAACAGTGGCACTCGAACTAAAGACCAAGTTCTTCACACCAGCGTTTTGCATCGAATGGCACAGGTTGACGGTACCAGTCAGGTTATTGTGGTAATATTCAAGTGGCTTCGATACGCTCTCGCCGACGGCTTTTAAGGCGGCAAAGTGGATGACTGCATCAAATTTTGTTTGAGCGAAAACTTGGTCTAGTGCATCGTTGTCAAGTACATCGCCTTTGACAAAAACAATTTCCTTTTGAGTTAGATCCGCGACTCGCCGCAAAGATTCCTCAGAGCTATTACTTAGATTATCAAAAACAGTGACAGAATGTCCTGTGTTGAGAAGTTCAAGGCATGTATGGCTGCCGATGTAACCGGCGCCGCCGGTAACTAATACGTTCATTTTGATTCCTGTGTGCCATCGAGGGCGATACATCCGATGAGCGGCTGATTGTTAAGTTTGAATTTGTCGACGACCGCTTTGGCTTCAGCGTGTGATGTTTGAGTCAAGTCAGTCACGAGGTAAATACCGTCCGCAGCATTGCAAAATGACTTGGCAATTGGGCTTTCGTTCAGTCCAACCGAAACACAGATAAACTGATAGACTGTCTTCGTCTGTTGAAGAAATTGAGCGGTTCGACTGCGAAGAATTTTAGCCGTGTTCACGTTTCCGAAGGGAAGGAAGTCGAGTTCACTGGTTGGCTCGGTATGCACCAGATGTTTCCAAGATTGTTCATCGCAAACTACGTTTCCAATCCCGGCCGATTCATTCAAACTGAGATTGCTGGAGAGCGACCGGGAACTGGAGTTTGAATCGATCAATAACACCTTTCCGACTCGGCGGTCAGCAAGCCGGTGAGCAACATCAGACGCGATTTTGTCTGTCTCGCTATCAGTTTTGCAACCAACAAATGTGATCGCGACTGGATTGTCAATTGGGAACTTCTGAAGAATTGAATCGATCAAGCCGTCGACTTTTTTCGGGGCTAAATCGACTACTTTGTGTTTTAGACTTTCCAACTCTGAAGCCGAAGGTATCGCTAAACTTGCATAGCCGATTTTTCCGCCTACAGACGAATTCGATTCGGCGATCGTCTGTTGTAGTGGATCGATTCGAGTCATATTCTGCTGTGTTAGATTTTCAGGAGCAACAAATTCTCGGCGAGAGCTAGACGTAGCAATGTCTGGAATTCGAACACGCACAATCGGTGAATTTAGCATAGCGGCGGATTGATTCTGAGTGGTAAACGAGTTATTCATAAAACTTGTTCTGGCTGGTGGATCGAAGACTATTGCTGTTGCTGGTTTTCATCGGGCTGGTTTCTAAGGCGGTCGAATAGTTGCTCGTAATCCATACGAGTCGCTCGTCCCGAAGAAATCGGCGAGTCTGTCATTGGAAAAGTTTCGGGTGTTGGCTTTGCTTTTAGGGAACCTGTATCTGGATTCACGATCAACATGTCAGAGTCGCCCCGGTGAGGATTTGGTTCTGGCATAGAGACGGATTGCTGTTCAGATTCGCCAAGCAACTGAGAGTCATTGACTTCTCGCTGTTGTTCCTGAATATTGGACAAAATCTGTTCCTCTTGTGTTTCGACAGGCGTAACGTCAGCGTTGTTTCGCAAACGAGCCAAAATTTCGTCGGCTTTTCGAGAAATCTCGTCAGACACCGACTCGTCATTGTGCGGTTTACGAAGTTCAGTCGCCGTTTCAGCAACGTTTGGTGCTTCGTTAGCGATTTGGGGATCGACGGGAACTGGGGCATCGGCAGTTTCTGGTACTGCTTGTTCGGTAGCTACTGGTTCAACAGACTCAGGGGTTCCCATCGGTAGGATTGAAAAGCCGCGTTGCGCTGGAGTCGTTGACGGAACCGCGGGCGCTTCGTTAACGACGGGTTCAGGTTCGGAGTTCTCTACAGGCGGTTCTGCTTTCGGGATTGCTCTCTCCCCTGCCTGCGTTGCAATTGAAGACTCTAACCAACTTACACCTGCGGGCATATCAGTCTCTGGAGTTTCAGGGACCGTGTCTGCTTGGGCTGGTTGAACGATCGAATCGGGACTGGGGTCGTTTAGTGGCGTCAACTGCGATAAGTCTGCAGACGTTAGTTTCAACGCGTTTTGGTTTTGTGAAATGGTTTCGCTGGCGACACTATCGGGAATCTTAGTTTCAACCGCAAACGACTCGCCGAAAGGATCTTGTGCCAGAGGCGCGGTTGTGGCGGGCTCAGCAGGGGGTTCTGTAACCGGAGATTCGCTGCCCCCTTCGATCGGTTGGGTTGCTGGGGTAAATTGATCGGCAGGAAATGCTGGGGTAAATCCATCCGATGGATCTGGTACGTTTGATGACGTTGGCATGTCGGTTGGTGGCTCAGCAATCGACGACCCAAGTGCTTGAGGCGTTTCTGATACCGGCAGTTCAGCGGTGGGATTGGCCGATGCTTGAGTAGCCGGTTGAAAGGTTCCCTCCGAGGGTGGAGTTTCTGGTGTCAGTAACTGAGAAGCACCACTAGCCACGCTCGCTGCAACTGCTGAAGCCGATAAGATGCCGGCGATGGAGTTTGACTCAGTTGGCTGGCCAACTTCTGGAATGTTTGTGTCACTGCTGGGCTCAGTCGCCGCACTGGCGGTCGCTTCCGGCACCGCGTTTGGCTGCTGATTTCCGAAAACGGCGGCTAGTTGTTGTTCCATCGCAACGCGTGCGTCACTATCGGCTTGGTTCGCCTCCGTTTCGGCGGTTGGTTGTGCCGTTTGGCTGTCTGGGACTGTGGCAGTATCGTTGGATGATTCGGCAGATGATTGCGTTGCAGCGGCGCTTTGCATCGCTTGCAAGCTTCCTAGGTCGATGCCCAATTCTGGATCAACTCCGGTTGTTGAAGCAAGTGCTGCCGCTGCAAGATCCACTTGTGCCCCAGGGACGGATTCTAACTGTGAAATCGCGGCAGACTCAGGAGTCGTTTCGGGAGCCTCTTGTTGGGGTGTTTCGGGCGCCTCTTGCTGGGGTGTTTCGCTGGCAACAGATTCAGTAGGGGCAGAAGAGTTTTTGAAATCGTAAACCGTTGCTTCAGCAGGGGCCGGCAAATCATCTTCCAATTGACCAAACTCAATCAATGTCCACTCGCTTGCCGCATTGGTTTTAGCCGTAGCGGATGAGTCGGTAGCCGCGATGGATCTACTGCCCATCGGTAAAGACTGTACATCGTTCCAAGCCTCTTCAATGAGGCTCGCGGATACGGTAGTCGTTCCGCGGGTGCCGGCCAAAATAAGCACGAAGTCGCAGACTTGGTTGATCAAGCGAGGGCAACCGTCAGTAAGTTCGTGAAGTCTCGCAATGGTTTGGGCGGGAAACATTCCTTGGCCGTCGCCACCAACACGGTTGATGTGCTCGACTACGTATCCGCTAGTTTCGTCACGGCTTAGGTTGGTCAGAAAAACCCGCGAGGCAATTCGTTGACTGAACGACGCCAAGGCCGGGTCGTTCAATCGGTCTTCCAGAGACTGTCGCCCTGCTAAAACAAGACGCACTTGCGGTGAACCATCAACGACGATGTTGGTCAACTGACGCATCTCATCAAAGATGTCAGCGGTAAGTGTTTCCGCGTCATCGGCCAATATAAGCAATCCGTTTGGACTGGCTTCAGTAGGATTTGCGCATTCGATTACAGCGAACCGAAGCTCGGTCTCACTGTCCATCGTGAAGGGTTTGCCGAGCTGAAACAAGATGTTTTGCAGTAAGTCCTTTCGGTTGTTGACCCGAGAGCAATCGATGTCGACGACCTGAAATGCAGCCTGGTATTCGGCGGCCAGCTTTGCCAGCAATAACGATTTGCCGGTACCAATGTCGCCAATTGCGATAACCGGTCCTGAACCACGTTGAATACAAATTGATGCCTGCCCAAAGGCTTGATGCATTGCAGACGCGCCGAAGTAATGATTTACGTACGGTGTGCTGGTGAAAGGTCGTGCGTTGAAGCTGAACACTTGTTCGTACATCGCGAAGTCCTGAACTGAAACGGTTATTGTGCGTAGAAAAGTTTAGCCTGTACAAGGCTGTTTAGTGTTTTAGGCGTATCCAAAAAACACGCCGAAAATTTTGGCTAACCCATCAAATGGGTTTTGGAAAAATGATTCGCGAATCGAGCTGTCAAGAATTGAGAATGTAACGATCACGATGGCTGAAAATATCAAGAAGAATTTTGACAAGGTGATCAATGACTGGGCGACTGCTGATACAAAGTCGTCGCCTGAGGCCTTTGACTTTGCTTCGGCAGGCAAAACGGCGACCACTGGGATACCAAGTGCTTTCGATAGAGAGTCGACGTTGACCGGTGGTTTAGTAGCTGTAAATTGATTCATCGCAACCAATCCAGCAACTAAGCAAGACATTGCAATTAGGCCAAGCAACGCTAAGGGACTAGGAGTTGCATTAATGGCTCGCGATTTGACTGGGCCTACCTTGAATACACTGAATGTCGCATCGTTTGCCTCTTCGGCGAACGTTTGAGTTTTGATTTCGTTTAATACGGTAAGTAGCGAATCGGCATCAATGGAATTTAATTTGTTTTCCGGCGGTTGCTCATTCGAGCGATTACTTGTCGAAGCCAACGAATAAGGGTTATTACCGTTTCTATTCGACTGACGGTTGTCGTTCCGGAGTTGACTGAGATCCGTTTGAATTTGATTTGCTAACCAAATCGCGCGGTCAAAATTTTCGGCGTCTAACAGGTTGCCGGCCACGAGTCCATTGTTTTTGGTGATGAAAAAACCATCAATCGAATTCGCAACTTGTTGTCCCATGAGCTGCAAGAATCGTAATTGGTCCGGGTGGCCTTCGCAGGTGTATTTAATTTGAACCTGTCCACCGTCTTCGTGAAAAGCAAAGGCGAGACCGATGTTTTGGCTAATGGTTTCGTGGTCAAAGTATTCGATGGCGCTCGAGTTGACACGGCCAGCTCGCTTGGTTTGCCAAATCAAAGAGTCGAACTTTGTACCTGACAGATGCGAAGAAACTTGACTGGCAACCAAAGACTCAAGGGTTTTGGTTTCGGCATCTGAAAGCGACGAAATATGAAGTGGGAGACAATAGTCTACCGACACGGACGCTCGAACTCCCGGGGACATAGCCGGCCAAAGCATGCTAAATAACAAAAACGTTGCGATAAATACCATCAAGCACGGCAGAACCGTTTTCCACCGAAAGACGTCTGAAGAAACTGATTGTTGTTCGTTTGGCGTGGGCATGATACCAATGTTGATACATTGAAGTTGTAGTACACTCTCTTTCTGTTTCGACTTTACGGCGATCTCTCTTTAGGTAGCCTGTAACGATTATTCGGAATATCCCGTGCTAGCACCTCAAAACCAAGAGTTCGATACTACGATCCCGTGATTCGGTGAGTCGTTAGATTTTGAAAAAGCCCGCCAGAAAGCTGGCGGGCCCTTCATTTATAGTTTCAATTGCAAACGCAATTGAACCTAAAAACTATCTACGTCCGTTCAAAACACGTTCTTCAATCTCTGCTGACACTGGTTGGTAGCCTGCAGGCGTCATGCTAAACGTTCCCTTGCCCTGCGTCATTGACCGCAGTTCGTTGGAAAAGTCAAACAGTTCAGCCAGTGGAACAGTCGCGAAAATTGTGGACATGCCGTGACTGATTTTCGTTTCCGTCAGGATCGCCCGATTCTTGGTCAGGTGCCCCGTAACGGCTCCGATAAACGAATCCGGAACCTCGATCTCGACCTCCATCGTAGGTTCCCAAAGCCGGAGACCTGCTTGAGGCAAGATCGTGTCTTTCATCGCTTGTGCGGCACAGTTGCGAAACGACATTTCGGACGAATCGTTTTCATGCTGCTTTCCATCGACGAGTGTCATGGCAACACCCGTCACTGGATAGCCACCCAACGGTCCACCCTGTAGCGCTTCGGCAAAACCTTTGTCGACCGCAGGAATGAAACGCTGTTCGATCCGACCTTGAACAATTTTATGTTCAAACGAGTAGGCTTCTTCGCCATCAGTCGGTTCAAGGCGACCAACGATCTGAGCAAACTGCCCTGGTCCACCGGTCATCTTTTTGAACTGATGTTGGAAATCCACCGCGCGGCTTGGTCTTTCTTGATAGGCCACGCTTGGGGATCCAACGATCACAGGACAATCAAATTCCTCTTGGATGCGTTCGACATAAACTTGCAAATGCAACTGGCCCATGCCGGCAATCAAAGTTTCACCGCAATCAGAATCTGTTGACACTTTAAGAGTTGGGTCGTTGCGAACAAATCGAGCCAACGCGGCGGCGAGTTTGTCAGCATCTTCCCGCTTCTCAGGTGCGATGGATATCTGAATGACCGGATCGGCAACAACGAAGGTTTCAAGTCGAGCATCGAAGCCACGTTGAACAAACGTGTCTCCTGAATAACAGTCGACTCCAAACACGCCGATGATGTCGCCAGCGATCGCGGTGTCAAGATCTTGATGTTGGCCTGCATGGATTCGTACCAGCCGTCCAAATCGAATCGACTTTCCAGTGCGGGCATTCACAAGAGTTTCTCCCTTGGAAAGAGAACCTTGGTAAACACGAACAAAGGTTAGTTGACCGAATTTTTCGACCACGGTTTTAAATGCCATGGCGACCGTTGGAAGTTTCGGATCGCATCCAAGTTGCACTTCGGTTTCAAAAATATCATGAGCCATAACCTCTCTTTCTTTTGGTGACGGAAGGTATGCATTGATTGCATCAAGCAGTTCCTGAACGCCCTTGTTTTTCATCGCTGAGCCAAACAGCACAGGAGTCATTTTAAGTTCAATCGTATTCTTGCGGATGACGCTTTGAATTTGTGCTTCGGTCGGTTGATCGCCCGTTAGCACAGCTTGCATCAAGTCATCATCTAACAAGGCCAATGATTCAAGCATTTCGTTACAAGCCGATTTTGCGGCAGATTGGTATTCGACCGGAATGGCATCGCGACGTACTTGCTCTCCAAACTCACCGTCGTTAAAAACGGCTTCCATGGTGACCAAATCAACTACGCCGACAAACGATTCTTGCTTTCCAATTGGCAGTTGAATCGCCACTGCGTTATCGTTCAGTTGCTTTCGCATGCCTTCGAGCACCGCAGTTGGGTTTGCGCCAAGTCGATCCATCTTGTTGACGAAGGCGACTCGAGGAACTTGGTAACGTTTCATCTGACGATCGACCGTCAACGATTGGCTTTGTACACCGCGACTGGCGCATAGTACCAGTACCGCACCGTCGAGTACTCGTAGACTGCGTTCGACTTCGACAGTGAAGTCTACATGGCCAGGCGTGTCGATGATGTTGATTGCGTTGTGGTCCCAATCGACGCGAGTCACTGCTGAAGCGATCGTGATTCCACGGCGCTTTTCGATTGGATCAAAGTCCATTGTGGCTCCGCCATCCCCGCCACGAATCTCGCGGATTTTGTGGATGCGTCCTGCGTAGAACAGCATCCGTTCGGTTAAAGTAGTTTTGCCAGAATCGACGTGAGCGGAGATGCCGACGTTGCGAAGTTGGTGGATTGAAGATGGGATTGGCCTGAGGTTGTTTTTCTTAAGCATGGTATTTTCCTAGCTGCCGCAAGCGCAGTGGTGACCGAGCACGACTGCGAACCTGTCGCGGTAGTGAAGCGTATGTATGAGTCCAGGCGAGAGACGTCTGGAACAGAAAGAAGGTGGGCGCTAGAGCAGTCGAGGGAACCAATCTAGCGCAACACTATATCGCGGCTCGATCGCTTACGATCCGAACGCTAAGGCCGCGTGGGAAAATTGTCGTGAATTGAGTTCTCACGAGTGATCCAATAT
>CAZKTR010000097.1:0-10286 GCA_964555525.1 uncultured Pirellulaceae bacterium | reverse complement strand
TGCCGATCCTTTATTGGTCCGGCATGCTTCGGGGGCGAGCCTGATTTGAACGCTTACCATTGAGGAACAACAGCGGGCGAAAAGAATCTGGCCTGTCTTAAAGGTGTCTGAATGAAGAGAACAAAAACAAACGACTAAAACGAACGCTGGAATACTTCGTCGATCGTGCGTTTGATGCGCCAGAGGAGGGTGCGGTTGCCGATGTAAACTTTGGCTTTGCCGACGGAAGCGAAATTGATTGGATCAGCAGGTGGGTCGATTAGCTCTACGGTCGCTTGTACCATCGATGATGATAACGTCTGGCCATCTTTGAATTGCATGTCCTTGCGTTTTTCAGAATCAGCAACCTGCTTGACATGCTCGACCATCGGTGATGACGAGCTTTCATAAATAGCGTCTGGCAGATCGCTGGCCCCGTTGTCCTTGAGCGACACCGCTTTGATCCGACCTTGTAGACGATGGTTGCTTAGTGAATTCAGCAATATCGAAACGTCTTGTCCAGCCCGTACCAAACCATTTTGTTTTTGTTCGACCAACAAAATGACCTCTTGTTCAGCATCGTCACCGATGCGACAAATTTGATCGGCGGGTTCCAGCCACGCTCCAACGTTCGATTCGTCCAGCGGATTCCCATAAAGGCGATTCAAGTTCTCGTCGTCCGTGTCAGCTTGGCGATCGCCAATCGTGACACCGAAAATCATTCCCGAACGAGGGGCACGGATCAATAATGATTGCTCTTTTTTACGAAGGATCAATAACTCGGATTCCAACCGGCGCAATGTCGTCAGTGATTCGTTTTCGCTTTGGAAATCACTCGACTTAGAATCCTCTGCCTGGCTGGGCGTCCGAAGAAAATCAAGCTGCAGTTTTAACTCTTCGATTTCCGATTCGCGTTCCAACGCCTGCTCTTGCAGATTTTCGTCAACGAGTTTGACGACTAGATCATCTTTCTCAATCCACTGTCCCGGGCGTGCGTAAATGGCTTCGATACGACCGCCTTCGCTTGAATACACCGTTTGCTGATTGGCCATCTCGACGGTGCATTCACCCGGTACATAGTACGGTAGAGGAACGACTGCGATGGCGATCGCTAATACCGCCATCGCGCCGAACGTCAGTCTCGCTCGGGATTTGTTGACATGGGCTGCATTGCCAGGTTGTTTAAAGAAATCCCACATTGATTTTACCGGGGGAGTGAATAGTCCGATCAACGAAATCGCTGCGATCACCAATCCTAAATTGGCCAATCCTGCAAACTGAAATTGTTGCGTTAAAAAATAGCTGATGCCTACGATCAAGAAAACTTTGTAAATAAACGAAGCCAATCCATAAGCTAGGAAAATTCGCTTGTTGTATCGTGAGCTCCAATGGTCGACTTCACGTTCAACTCCCAAACATTTATTGAGAAACAAACGTCGAACTTCTTTACTCGATCGCTGTGACAAGTTCGGGATTTCCAGCCAGTCCGACAGTGCGAAATAACCATCATAACGCATTAGCGGGTTCCCATTGGTGAATGCCGCGCTAATCGAACATACGACCATCAAGTTCAAAGAAATGTCCTGCAGTAATCCGATACCGGTAAACCACCACGTAAACGTAGCCAAAGCGAAAATCACTAACTCCACATAAACGCCGCCGGCCCCGATTGCGATTCGCTTCCATTTGTCGGTCAGCATCCATGAATCGCTGGTATTGCAATACATTGTCGGCATAAAGAAAAATATCATGATGCCGATCTCATGGCACTCCCCGCCGAAACGTTTATGCACATACGCGTGGCCCAACTCGTGCAGCATCTTGGTTACGGTGATCACGATGCCGAACAGGAGTAAATTCGAACCGTCAAACAACGACCATAGATTGGGCAGCCGCGCCAGAAATTCATCGTAGTTGTACAGCAGCCACGCCAGCGCGGACATCACCAACACCATGTTCACACGGACCATCGTTTTGGAAAAGAACCAGCTTACCAGCGGGTAGGTCGCGTCCATGAATCGGGCCGGGTCCCAGCCACGGCACTGAATCGCGAGTGCGCTTTTGAATTTCTTCTGTAGTTTCTGTCGCCGTTTTTCGCGAGAGTATTCGTGCAGCTGCAAGCCGTTGCCACCGGCGGTCGAGACGACGACTGATTTTTTGAAGAACTCGCGAATCAAGGTCGTGAGTTCCCGATAGCTGACTCGATAAGGACTGAATTTTCGTTCGAATTTGTCTCGCAATTCGGCGAACGAAACCTGACCGTCCAGCCAATTCAAGATCGCAAATTCTTGTTCGTTGTATTGATGGTACTGCTGATCGTGCGAATCTTTGACAACCCAATAAGGCTCTGCTTGGTAGTAGACTTTCTGCAAGCGCAAGTCGGGCCGCATCATCACCCCAATTGGCTGATTGTCACTGGTCAGGTCATAGTAGTTGGGGGTCGACATGGTATTAGGATTCGATCGCGATCGTTACACGCGTATCGTTTTACTTCCGTTTTTGGGTGGTGTTGCTTTTGGGTGTAAACGTCGCTTTTCCAACCATTCCGGGAAGCAGCAGCCAGTTGCCAGCCGCTGATTTTTCGTTGTCCAGTTCAATAAACGCTCGATACTTGCCGTCGATATCCAAGCGAGGCAAGATTCTGACAATCGAAATGTCACGTGTGAGTGTCTCGCCATCGTGATCGATGGTTAATTTCCCGCCGACACCAATCGCTGATTCTGGCGGAAGCTGTTCATGATTGATAAGCACCACCCCTATGAGTCGGTCCATGCGATAGACTTCGACGATGGGTTGGCCAGCTTCAACGAACTCCCCTACCCTTTTTTCGATCCGTGAGATAATGCCGTCGTACTGGCTGCGAATGCTCGATTTGGCCAAATCGAATTCCAAAAGCTGGGCTTCGTCGTAGCTCGCGCGGGCTTCAAATTGAAACTGCGACATCTCCTGTCGGGCGCCGAGCCGTTCTTGGGTCGCTTCCTTGACCTGGCTTTCGGCCCGCGCGATCTCCAAAGCTGGTACTCGAACGCGGTAATTTACCTCTTGCAGTTTTTTCAAATTGAAACGTGCGGACGCTTCGCGTGCTTCACCTGTTTTCGCTCGTGAATCGTTTTCCGACTTGATTTTCAAGGCTTGATGTTCGTTCTTTTTAGCTTTTAGCTCCAGCATCCGTCGATCGGTGTCCAGTTGCACTAGTAATTTGTCTTTATGAATCGGCGAACCAATCCGCCCTGAAATTGTTTTGATCACACCATCGACCGACGCTGACACGGTGACGCGGTCGAGCAAGTCCAGTGTCATTGTCGTTTTGATCTTGTTGGTTTGCGCGAACGAGCTTTGAGGCATCAAGCAGACGGCAACAACCAACAAAGTCAGCCATGATCGTCGGCTGGAAAAACTGACTGGAATACCTAGCGGTCTACAAAAGAAATTCATGGTTCGGGATTCGGAAGATGCATCGTTCATAGAAATACCGGGGCAAAGCCATCGCTTTAAAATAGATACTCAAAAGTAGTCCGGTGCATCCAGTCAACGAACTCATACGTTTTACAATAAATGAATGATTTTCGGCCACACTCGACTTTGGCAACGACCGGAATCCCGGCACGCAACCCCTCGGGTAATTCCGACGTGGGAATCGCCTCCACAGGCAACACGTATCCTAAATCTGTGTCCTGCTCCAAGCCAGGGTTGATGTGTGTGACTTTAGCCTCGAATTGTTGATCGGGGAACGAGGCAATCGAAAACTCGACCTGTAAATTTTCCTCTTTGCTGTCGGATTGTCGATACGCGTTTTGAATATAGCCCGATCGTTGGTCAGGAACCTTTAATTCTAGCAAACGTTTGTCATTGTTTTTGGCGACTGAAAATAACCGCACGCCTTGTTCCAGAGGTCGGTTAAGGAACCTGCGATCGACGTTCCACCCCATCACTTGTCCGGCAAACGGAGCTCGCACGGATAAACTATCCATTTGCTTTTGCTTGAGCGCCAGCCGTTTTTCCAGACTGGCAATTTGCTTGCTCAGCAGCCCCGTTTGTTCGGCCATTTCATGATAACTAAGGTCACTGGAAGTTTGCTCCGACGTTTCGTCCGAATGACTCAGACGGCGATAAATCATGTGTTCGTGTTGCTGTTGTTTTTCTTTGAGTTCACCCGTTAAATTAGCGAACTCTAATTCCAGTTCACGGTTCTGCAGAATCATCAGCGGTTGGCCTGCTTCGACCTGTTGGCCTTCTTTTGCCAGCACTTGGGTGACAACGCCGTCTTTGCCAACAAAAACGTGGTGCATTTTCTCAGGTTGCAAATATCCTTCGCAACGGACTTTGAAGTCTGTCCGAATCAAAAATCCAGCCGCGATCAGAACCGTCGCTGCTAGAGTCAGGCCCCAAGCGGTGCGCCGCGTGTGGCCGCGGAACAGCGCAAAGAATTTGGTCATCAACAAAATCAATGGCAACATAAACATATCCGAATGTTGTTTTGCATTGTTGAAATTGTTTTCGACTTGAGGCCGAACCTGTTCCCAACGAGCCTCCAACTTGGGGCGGTCGATCGGATTTTGGATGCTCTCAATCAGAACAGCACCGCGAATTTCCCGAATGTCAGTGCGGCCGGGATTCACTAACTCGATCAACGCTTGTTCTTCCGATGCAAACACAGGCTGTTGCCGCTGAACAATTGGAAGCAGCGCGAAACTTTGGACGAGTGATTCGTCAATGTACTTCGCGACTGCTTTTTGAATCGGTTCGGCTAGTTCGTCTTGGTCACCGTCAAACCAAAGTGCCTCTCCCGACTTGAGCACGACTTCGGCTAAACGTTCCGTGTAACGAACCACGTTGGCTCGGCGGTTAAACGTGACTTGGCCGCTTACCGCAAGCGATCGCATATGCGTGCCGGTTTGTTCAATCAAAGTCACTCGATCGACATCCAAATACGATTTGAGTCCATTGGCCAACAGGAATCCAGATTTTTCTTTTTCGAGTGTCAGGGAAGTCGACTGGCCAAGTTCCAACGCGTCTTGGAGAGCATTTTGCCGGGTTCGAGCCTCGTCCGCTTGCTGGTCAGCACGCTGTTGTATCGCTCGGGATTTGGCGGATTCCGCGCGAACATCGCCCAGCGTTGCCATTAACGATAGTTGCTGAGTGACCGTGGCAACTTCGACTGAAAAATCGTCTAGACGGTATAGGCAGATAACCAACTCCGCATCGATGTCACAGTTGACTGGCACGAAAAAGAAATCGTACTCAGTTGGCAGGTTTTGGTCGGCATGATTGATGGGAGCGTCATACGGTAGCTCGGTGACCTGCTGACTTTCGACCGCCCACTCGAGTGTCTCGTCAAAACCGGGCACCTGTCCCACGAGCGACGTGAATTGCGCAACGTCATCATCGCTTTCAGAGATAACCTCGACGCCTTCTTCATCGAGCATGAGAATCCAATGTTGATTCGCACCCGAGGCTATCGCCATCAGCTGCGCCAATCGACTCACAAATTCGGCACCAGCTATCTCGGCATTTTTCAGCTCTTGAATTTGGGTTTGAATTGTTTCATTTGCAAGCGTCATTGGAAGGCCTTTGCCGATCTGGTTATTAAAAGTTTTTACGGCTGTCATTAAAGTAGTTTAGTCGCGTCGGGTTACCATATAGAAAAACCTGCCTAACTTTGTAAAACAGGTTTCTCTTTGGGTTAGCCGGGGAGATCCAAAAGTGGATCCAATCCTGCTTGGTGCAAGTAGCGCAGTTGCTTTTTCTCACTCAGAAACATTGACTTGCGGGAAACTCGCCCTCGTTGTCCGATCGTGCGTTGTGCTTTTTCAAACAGAGCCAGACAGGCGGAGGTCGAAAAGTTTGCCTGCAGCGTTTTACGATATTGTGCGGCTTGGTCAGCACTGAACGCATCGTCAAGCAAATCATCTTGGAGGCAGAGCATTAGTCGGTAGGAACCTGGGTCGCCTTGCCGACCGGCTCGACCGATCAATTGCCGATCGGCTCGTTTGGAGGAATGAATTCCAGCCAAAACAACGTGCAACCCTCCCGCTTGTTTGACCTCTTTGTGCAAGTCGATATCGGTTCCTCGGCCAGCCATATTGGTCGCAACGGTCACTCGCCCAATCTGGCCTGCCTGCCCTACGATTTCTGCTTCTACGGCATCGTAGCGAGCGTTAAGCAATTGGTTTTCGATTCCTTGCTCGGTCAGATGCCGCGCGATCATTTCCGAATGGGCGACATTGCGGGCTCCAATCAAAATCGAACGTCCCGCTTGTTGCATCGCAGCGCACTCGGCGTGGATCGCGTCAAGCCACAGTTGAAACTGGGGGTAAGCGGACGGCGGCAATTCGAATCGTTTGTTGGCTAACCGTGTAGGGATTTCACGAATTCGAAGCTTGTAGTTGCTTTTTAATTCTTGTTGAGCCTGTTTAGCGGTTCCGGTCATTCCCGAAAGATGTTCGAAGGCCAGAAAGAAACTTTGGACCGTAACCTTGGCCAAATTCCCGGAGGGCAGAGTGATTGGCAGTTTTTCTTTGGCTTGAACCGCCTGTTGGATGCCGTCACTCCATTCGCGTCCCTTACCGACTCGCCCGGTCCCTTCATCGATCAGCACCACTTCGGAGTCTTGCACGATATAGTTGCGATCTCGGAGTAAATCGCGCTGGACATTGATCGCCCTTTCGATGAAATCGTGGTAGTCGATCAGACTTAGTCCCACGCCATCGGTGGTCGATTGCCCGGAGTTGGGAAGTCGTTGATGCACCCATTGTTTGCCTAAACCAGTGAGCTGTGACTTCTTCTCGATTTTTTTATAGCGATAATGAATTTTATCTTCGCATTTGGGTGCCAACTCGGCCGCCCAGAGATAGGCGTCTTGCTTTTCAGGGCTAACTGGAGGTGCGGCACCCGCGATTAACAGCGGAGTCGCGGCGTCGTCGATCAACAGACTATCGGCTTCGTCCGCCAAAATTGCGAACAGGCGTCCACGGGTTACTGGCTGGTCCGGGTTGATCGGTTTGGTGCGTTGATTGAAACGCCGCTTCGCCCGATCACGTAGGAAATCAAACCCGAACTGTACAGCGGTTCCATAGGTGGCGTCGCAGGCATACGCCGCCCGACGTTGATCGTCGGTATCGGATTCGGTCACTGCACCGACCTGCATGCCGAGCATTTTGAAAACGGGTTCACCAAATTCGGCGTCGCGGGCGGCGAGGTAATCGTTGGAAGTCGCTAACAAAACCCCTTTGCCAGCCAAGGCCCGCAAATAAAGAGGCAAAATGGCGGTCAAGGTTTTTCCCTCCCCCGTTGCCATCTCAACGATCGTGCGATCACACAAATGGATCCCGCCAAGCAATTGAACGTCGTACGGTACCATTGAATACACTCGCCGGGTTACCTCGCTGGTGAGGGCGAAGGCGTCCGGCAGCAGTGATTTGAGCGGTTTTCCCGAACGGGACGCGTACTGCAAGGTCCGGCTGGCACGCGTAATTTCCTGATCGGAGAGCTTTTCAAGCAACTTTAGCTTGCGCCGAATCAGCTGCAGCTGGCTCACCGCCAAAGACGGGGCCAGTCGAGAAACCATTGAAGTGCTAAGGATTCGTTGAAATATGCTCACATTGTTTTCCTGATCGTACCGCATCTAACATGGTCACGATTCCAACGGTAATTTTCGCGCTGCGATTTGATGAGCCCGTTAGTTACATGTAAGTAATGTCATAAGTTTGGCGGACGATTTCACATCGAGAAAAAATTAACCGTAATTCGGTGGCCGTGTGAATTGCTTTATGGTTAAAGCCCGGTTATGTGAGATCAAATGGGATTTTTGAAAAAAAGTTAGAAAAAGAATTTTTACTGTTAGAAAACGGTACTGTCGGAACAACAGATATCGTTGCGAAATTTGCAAAAATTATTACTTGAAACAATCTGGAGATCTTGGATATGTCATTAAAACGAAATCGACTTGATACTGGCTATGAATTGGAACCGCGAGTAATGCTGTCAGGATCGATTCCAGGTGCCGAGGCTCCTGTTTCCAGCGAAGCAGAAGCCCCTGTTGAAGAAACTGCCGCAGATGATGCCGTGGCTACAGAAGATGCTGCTACTGACGAGGCCGTCGCAGAAGAAGCTCCGGTTGAAGAAGCTCCGGTCGAAGAAGCAATTGCTGAAGAAGCAGCTCCTACTGAAGAAACTGATGTTGAAGAAGCTCCTGCTGAAGAAGCAATTGCCGAAGAGGTCGTTGCAGAAGAATCTGAAGAAGTTACTGAAGAAGAAGTTGCCGTTGAAGCAAGTGACGACGAAGCGGCCCCAGTTGCTGCTGAAGAAGAAGTCGCCGTCGAAGAAGAAGCCGCTCCTGTTGTAGCTGAAGAAGAATCTGTTACCGAAGAAGAAGTCGCTGTTACAGCCGAAGAAGCTGTCGTCGTAGAAGAAGTGGTTGCTGCTGCTGAAGAAGAAGTGGTCGCCGAAGAAGAAGTGTCTCCTGTTATCGCAGCAGAAGAAGCGGCTCCAGTTGCAGCTGACGAAGAAGTGGTTCTTGAAGAAGCGGCTCCTGTCGCAACCGCAGATGATGCTGTCGTCGAAGCTGAAGTGGCTCCTGTTGTTTCTGAAGAAGAAGTGGCTCCAGTTGTCGCGACCGAAGAAGCAATCAGTGACGTTCCTGAAGACGGACTCGTCATTGGCGAAGGTGTAAGTGGTGTCGCCATTAACAACGCAGCGGGTGAATCGATCACTGCCGCTGACACAGCCGTTGAAATCAGCGGTGAAGCGACCGTCAATAACGCTGGTGAAATCGCTGGCGGAGTCAATGGCGTCGACTTTACCGAAACGGGAACGGGTACACTCAACAACGCTGGTGTTGTTTCAAGCGACAGCCGAGCCGTTCAAATCAATGGTGATGATGTCGAAGTAAACAACCAAGGCGCGATTATCGGCACCGATGACCAACGCAACGGTACCGTTTACTCGAATCGTACCGCAGACGATTTCACAATCAACAACGATGGCCTGATCGACGCTGGTGAAGGCAATGAAGGCGCTGGAGTTTCAACCGAGCTTGTTGCTGAAGGAACCACGTTTGACATCAACAATAACGGACTGATCCAAGGTCGTGGCGACGCGGCAGCTGGCGCAGCAACCGCTGGTGACGGTGTTCGCTTAGAGCGTACTCGCGTTGACGGTGCTCTCGATGGAACAACGACGGGCCTATTCGACGGCACGATCAACAACAACGGCTCGATTGACTCTGAAGGAGCCAACGGA
Source organism: uncultured Pirellulaceae bacterium (assembly GCA_964555525.1). GTDB lineage: Bacteria > Planctomycetota > Planctomycetia > Pirellulales > Pirellulaceae > Mariniblastus. The sequence continues at coordinate 1,067 of CAZKTR010000097.1, read as the reverse complement.
ACCGTTGCTGGCTTCCGAGCAGTTAACGGTGTTGATTTCCAAGGTCAATTGAACAACAACGGAAGAATCTCCGGAACTCAAAACGGTGTTTACTTTGGTAACGAAACACCAGCCGGTGGTGGCGATAACGTTGGTGGTGTGGTCAACAACAATGGGACGATCGCTTCGGACAGCCGAGCGTTCAACATTGACGGCACAGGCCTGGAAGTGAATAACAATGGCGAAATCATCGGCACCGATGATCAACGCAACGGTACTGTTTACGCGGACGAGACCGCTCAAGACTTCACGCTCAACAACAACGGGTTGATCGATGCTGGCGAAGGCAATGACGGAGCCGGCTTCTCAGCTGAACTTGCTGAAGAAGGCAACACGTTTGAGATCAACAACAACGGAGTACTTCTAGGCCGCGGCGATGCCGCAGCTGGTGCAGCAACTGCTGGCGATGGCGTTCGTTTGGAGCGTACTCGCGTTGACGGTGCTCTGGACGGAACGACAACAGGTCTGTTCGATGGCACGATCAATAACAACGGCACGATTGTTTCCGAAGGAGCTAACGGAACCGTTGCTGGTTTTCGAGCAGTTAACGGCGTTGATTTCCAAGGCGAATTGAACAACAACGGAACAATCGCCGGTACTCAGAACGGTGTTTACTTTGGTAACGCAACGCCAGCCGGTGGTGGGAACAACGTTGGCGGCGTGGTCAACAACAATGGCACGATCTCATCAGACAGCCGAGCGTTTAACATCGACGGTACTGGTCTGGAAGTAAATAACAATCGCGATATTGTTGGAACCGATGATCAGCGTAACGGTACGGTCTACGCGGACGAGACCGCTCAAGACTTCACGCTCAACAACAACGGGCGGATTGATGCTGGTGAAGGCAATGATGGAGCCGGCTTCTCAGCTGAACTTGCTGAAGAAGGCAACACGTTTGAGATCAACAACAACGGAGTACTTCTAGGCCGCGGCGATGCCGCAGCTGGTGCAGCAACTGCTGGCGATGGCGTTCGTTTGGAGCGTACTCGCGTTGACGGTGCTCTGGACGGAACGACAACAGGTCT
>CAZKTR010000096.1:0-10349 GCA_964555525.1 uncultured Pirellulaceae bacterium | reverse complement strand
TGCAAGCCAGCCCCTGTTCGTTGCTGCAAGCCTCGCGTAAGCTTGTGTGATCGCATCAAAGCACGTTGTGGTTCACGTTGTGGTTCACGTCGTACTTGCTGCAACTAAGAATTTTGCGTACTTCGGAACGAGAACGCAGGAAACCGCGGCTGTCAAACTTTGGCAGCTGCGGTTTTTTTTGTGCAATGGTCTTTGATAAATTGCAACATTCCTAAACTGCAAATCGCCGGACCTTAGCCGGGGCGATTCCTAGATAGCAGATCGATAAAAAACAACCGATGATCAAAAGCACCTAAATCTTTTGCAGGTCAGGTTTCCGCCACCCACCACACCAGTGATCACACAGCATCAACAGTAACTGCAAGACGCCATAGCCAGCCCATGCGATTGCTAAGCTTAAGCCCATGGGCCCGGCCACTTTGAAAATAACCGTCGAAACCGCAATCAACATTGTTAGCTTCAGCATCGACCCAATCGAAAATTGTATACTCGTCGTAAACGGCGAATCATAAAACGGAAACCCATCAAATCGATATCGATAGCCTGCCCCGATCGCACCGAAATACCCCATTACAATCGCCACCAAGGCGGTAGTCCCCATAAAGGTAGTCACTTTCATCGGGTACATTGTCCACTCATGACCGAAAACAAACAAACTGCCACTGGTAGAAGCCAAGAACCCAGTCAAGCCACCGAAAACCCCGCTCGTGCCTCGTCCCGAAATAGCGCCGCCTGCAATCCAACCGAATACCCGCAACAACAGATAAGCCGGAATCGACATTACCATCCCATAAACGACTCCCAAAAGAGAACCAACCAACACATAAAAAATCGCCGAAAAAATCATCTCTGAATTAAACGGAATTTCATCTGTAAAAAACAAGGATCCAAAGAAGAAAGCCCCCATCACAATGGGATAGCAACCTGCCGCGATCACAATTCCACCCCAAGAAATCACTATCGGCTTTGGCTCCATCTGGGGCACACTGTTTGTTTCCCCGGCTGAACGCCCGCTAAATTTTGGCATCTACTCGCTTTCTATCTTCAAAGGCACTCTGCCTAAGGTAGCCTGCGAACCCCTGCACTGCCAGTTCAGCTTGGAAACTGCCCAATGCGTCAAGCTTACTAGTTAACTTTCGGTGGTGCCTCTTCCATTTCGCATAGCGCTGAAAGGTATAGCAGTTGCTTTGAAGGCGAAGCTTTGTGATCACTTAGCTTTGCCGCGGCTGCGATTACGTCTCGCCGGCTAATCTGGCCTACCAAAATGCCGTCTCTTAAAACCGGTAGTCTTCGCCCAGGAGAAAGCAAGAAGTAGTTCGCTATCGTTAGCAGTCGAGCATCTTCGTCGATCGTTTGTGGGTCGGTCTTCATGAAAGCTCCGACTTGGTTTGTCGGCAATCCATCGTAGGAAGCGTCGATCAAGACCTGCATCGAACACTTTTCTGAGAATACTCCGAGGAGCCGTTTGTCGTCGTCGACCACAGGAGCGCCTGAGATTTTGTTTTTAACCAGAGTTTTGATTCCTTTGAAAACATCCGTTGTGGGCTTCAAAGTAACCAGTCGCGTTTTCATAATATCGCGAGCTACCATCGTGGTAATGTCGTGTTTCATCCGTCTCTCCTGCTTGAAACATGGTAATTGGAAGTTGCACGCTTATATGTCGCTATTGCGGTCTCAAGTGAAATTTGGAACTCGCCCCCGAAAGGCCAAATAAAATGAAGAGCAAAGTGGAGAGCCTTTATCTGATTTCTTTAGTTCTATGACAAATTTTGGACGACAAATCGCATGTGTCGATTGATTCTAATAGAGCATTTCTGAACTCCAAGGAAATTCGAGCTGCAAATTGCGGGTTTTTGAGTTCGTGAAAGTTTTCACGAAGAAACGTCGGCGAAACGGATTGTATAGCGGCCGATGCGTTTTAAAAAAATTATTGGCCAGCGATGGATTGGGCGCTTTATCCGGATTCCAAATAATGTCGGTTGAACTTTGGGACGAGTGACAAGGCCAAACAATTTGCAACGAAAAGCGTTGGTTACCTATAAGGGTGGTTTACCGTGAAGTTCAGAATGAATTTTGTGCAAGCCGATAAAGCACGGGAATATACTGTCGTTGCTCGGACCGCTTGAATTCGAGCCCCAGTCGGCGAATAATCGTGACCGGACTTTGCTCCAGCTTTATTAGTCGCAGGGCGATAGCCCACGGTTTCGTTGCCCATCAACCGTGGCTAGCGCCAAAACGGCTCACACCAAAATGCAACCACGCCAACACCATGCTATCTCTTCTTATCTGTTACTGCTCATGAATCTTCGCCACGTGCAATCCACTCCGATTTTTGTTTTATTTGCGATGCTAATGCTGCTGCCCGCCACCGCGTCGGCTCAGCGAATTCGCAATTCCGTACCGGCTCAACAAGTTCCCGCTTGGCAACTAGAACAACGACCAGCGGTTCAAACCTTCCCCGAGGTCGAATACCTTCGCGCCCCCAAACCGAAAACGTACTTGCTGGACTCGGGCGATGTGTTGGGCGTGTTTTTAGAAGGCATCTTGGGACAAACGGGTGAGGCGCCGCCGGTTCACTATCCGCCAGAATCGAGTAGCCTTGGTCCTTCGATTGGCTTTCCGTTTGTGGTGCAAGAAAACGGAACGGTTTCGTTGCCAGCAGTGGATCCGATTTCAGTCCGAGGTCTGACGATCGAACAAGCCGAAGCGTTGATCAAATCCGTGTACCTTGGTGCCGGCACGTCAGGTAGCAGTATTCTGACTGGCCAAAGCAGGGTCATCGTTACACTGCAACGCAAGCGAACGATTAACGTAATCGTGGTTCGACAAGACAACTCAGGTTCGATGCGAGCTCAAGGAATTAGTAGAGGTAGCAGCTCGCCGGTGTTCGACCGCAGCGATCAAAGTGCTCGGTTGTCGTCGATCCAATTGCCTGTTCAAGACAACGACGTGTTCAACGCTCTGATTGAAACCGGCGGCTTGCCGGGGGTGAACGCAGAAAACATCCAAGTGTATCGCTCAGGAAACCAGCCAACCGTCGATACTCGCTTTGGCAGACCTAGCACTGCCTTCCCTCGTTCTAACTCGTTAGCTACAGCTTCGCCTTTTCCGCGAACTGGTTTTTCTCACAATGGAGTTCCGGCTCAGGCAACTGGCAGTCGTGTCAACATTCCATTACGTCAACAATCGGCTTATCAATCGTTCGATAATCGGCAATCGGCTTTGTCGTCGGGCGATGTTTTGATCGTGCAGGCGAAACCAACAGAAGTCTACTACACTAGCGGTTTGTTACGAGGCGGTGAATTTCCGTTACCCCGTGATAAGAACCTAACGGTGCTGGAAGCGATTGCGTTAGCTGGTGGGTCGACGGTAAATAACAACAACGGCTTTGGACTCTCGCGTCTACCGCCGACGGAGTTGATTGTTTCTCGCAACAACGGTCGTAATGGGCAGGTTAACATTCGAGTCGACTTAGATCGCGCACAGAACGATCCAAGCCAGAATATCCTAGTGGCTCCAGGAGACAACTTGCTGTTGCGTCACAAACCGATCGAGCAGATTGGTAACTTTGGAATCGGAACCTTTAACAACTTCGGTTTACGACGGATTTTCCAGTAACGTTGGGTCGCTTGGCTACCGGACGCCAGCCTGCGGTTTCAAGTGTTCGTAATGCAGTATCCAGATCGGTCATATAAGGATGCCACTTGCGTTCCCACTCAAGGCTGACGATTCCTTGAAAGTTATTTTCGCTGAGCACCGTGAAAACGTCGTTGACTGGAAACTCGCCTTTGCCGGGCAATACGTACGAATACGGGTGACGAGCTGACGGGATCGAAATGCTGTCTTTGATGTGAATGTGTTTGATCATCGGCCCCATTTTCGCCCAAGTCTCTTTGGCACTTTCGTTGTTCTGTTTCCAGGTGTGATGCGTGTCCCAGATGATGTCCAACGGTTTGCCGGAAGCTTCTTGAACCTGCAAACAGCGGTCACTGCTACTGAAGCCAGTATGGGTTTCCAAGGCAACTTGCGTCTTCCATTGATGCTGCTCGCGTTGCTGGTGCCACCACTGCAAGTTCCCGACCGCTTCGGCAAGATCTTCGTCGGTAAACGGCTTGCTCATGCAACCACCACCAAAAATCCGCACCCACGGAACGTTAAGTATCTCTGCCCACCGCGCAAAGGCCAGCAATTCAGCTCGCGCTACTTCATCAGCTCCCAGCAGGTTGAAGCTACTATTGAGAGCGACAATTGATTGTTGGTGTTGATCGAGAATCTTTTGAACCGAAGCCGGACCGTCTGGGAATTTCGCGTCAAGATATTCCGGCAAGTCGAGACTGTCGCCTAAACCCCGGAGTTCAAGTTGATGAATTCCGTGCTTTTTAGCCAGCTCGCAAACCGCCGGCAAATCGAGTTCATGGCATCCGAGTGTAGAGATGCCCCAGTTGAAATTATGTCGCACGGTCATAGATATCCAAGTCAATAAGATTAATGAGTGGTTCGTCGTTCAAATAGTTTTGAAGATTCTGCAGCGCCAGTTCGCCACAGTCTCTACGTCGGTCAGGAGTCGGACCACCAAGGTGCGGTAACAAGGTAATGTTGTCGAGACCTCGTAACGCCGAGTCGACTGGCAGCGGTTCGGTTTCGTAAACATCCAGCGCGATGTGCAAACCACGCTGGCTTGCTCGCACCAATGCCGCTTCGTCGACCACCATGCCACGACCGAGATTGACAAATACCGCTTGCTCGTGAAGCAGGCTTAGCAAGTCGTCGCCGACTAGGTGATAGTTGTCCGGCTTGCCCGGAGCCAACTCTACCAATACATCCGATGTGGAAAATAGATCTTCGAGTGTTTCTGAACGAAGTACTCCTAGCTGTTCAAACGTTTCCGTTGGAACGCTTGGAGAATAAGCAGCCAACTGAACGTCAAACGGCTTAAGCAATTTCACAAGCTCGCGACTGATCGCACCAAGACCATGCAAACCAACTCGCCGACCGAACAGGCTGAGCGTATCAGGGTGGCGCCCCGATTTCCATTTGCCTTGCGTCCGCATCGCCACGCTCCAATTTCCGACGCGACGTAAAGCGGCCAGAATCAGCAGCAGCGAACATTCAGCAACCGTGTTACTGATGATCGCCCCCCAGTTGGTTACCTTCAATCCGTTCTCGATTAGCTCTCGAGGAACGAGCTTGCGAATCGAACCACACAGGAAGCACACGTACTTGAGGTGCTGCGATACTTCGGGCGGGAGTGGCGGTGTCTCCCACGCGCAGATTAGGATCTCGGGCTGTTGCTTTTCCAGCAACTGACGCCACTCATCTTCCCCCAGTGGCGACTCAACCCACGTAAGATCAGGAAATATCTCACGTAACTGAGCCTCTAAGTCTGGAGGCAGAAATTCGATTTTCTCTTGCTCGGTCATAACGACCAAAACAGAGCGATTTGGGGCAGATGAGTTGTTCATAATTATGAATCATAGCTCGATGTACCAATCAATGCAATTGAAGTGTTGCCAGTAGTTGAAATTTGACGATGTTATTGGTTAAAATGCCTGAATTAAGGAAGGTTATTGCGTGGCAAAGCGGATTTCTCAAAGTCAAATCGCCAAAGAGCTAGGTGTTTCACAGTCGCTGGTTTCTTTAGTGCTCAATGGGCGTCGTGACGGCGTTTCGGACGAATCTTACAACAAAATCTGGCAAGTGGCGGTAAACAACGGTTACGCCCCACGTGGCATGCAACAAGTCCACTCGCCGGAGGCCAAGTGCAATTATGTCGGTTTGGTCCAGCGGAGCGGCCTCAAACTCGACCAACCCAGCAATACGTTCAGCCACGTGCAACAGGGGCTTTTCAAAGTCTTGCAGCAATACCGCATCAGCACGACGTTTTTGGGTGGCGAGGGAGATCTGAACGAAAGAAAACTGATTGAATTACTTGGCCAACGCGATCCCCTGCAAGGCATCGTGATGCTGGGAGAAGTCAGCGGTTCATTCATGCGAGCCCTTAGTGAGTTGCGAGTGTCACTGCTGAGCGTCTACGCGAGTGCTCCTGGTTTGTGTCACTCGGTCAGCCCAAACGAAAAAGAAGCTTTGGATCAAATCGTCGAACACTTGGTCGGTTTGGGCCATGAACGTTTCGCTTGGCTCGGCGGAAATAACCGGCTCAGTCGACACGAAATTCGCCTTCAGTCGCTACGTGAATGCCTCTCCGATCGCGGCATCGAACTCGACGATCGGTACGTGGTCAGCGTTGAACAAGGCGATCGTCAGGAAGGCTTTGACACTGCTGACGAACTGATGAAACGCGTCAAAGAAGACTCTCAACCGGGCCCAACGGCATGGATTTGCCACAACGGGTTGATGGCGCGAGGTGCACATCAATTTGCTTTGCTGCGTGGCATCCGCATCCCCGAGGACGTTAGCCTCGCCGCGGTCGATCGAACTCGTGTTTGCAAAGAGATTCATCCGGATCTAACCAGCGCCAGTAGCGACCCCGAGTTAATTGGCGAAGAAGCGGCCAAGCTGCTTTGTAAAGCCGTTGAGCCAGGTGAGAACCGAATCTTGGTTGATCTTATAATCCCGTCGAAGTTTTCGGCTGGAGAAACCAGCGGCCCCGTCAAAGAATAAAAATCTGACCGCAAACTGCGATCCTTAGACTGCTTTTATGCAAGTCGCTTAAATACAAGCTCGACGCGCAAGCGAGTGCATCGGTCAATTGCTTGAAAATACACTCGCTTCCGCGTCGAGTTTGTACATAGGTTTTGTCGCTGCCTGCCACTAAGTTGGCCGATAACTGTCTTTTTAAGTACCGATTTAAAGACTTGACAGTTTCATAACTATGAAATCAGAATGGGGCTTCCGTCTAAGATCGTATTCGAACCCAAGGAAGCCCCGATGATCACAAAAGCAACTGCCGCCCTGGGAATCGTATTCGCTTTGGGCTTTGGTTGGCAACCGAGTGGGCTCTTCGCCGCCCAAACCTCCGATCAAACGAGCTCTGGCCAAACGGGGCAGGTGTTTCTGCACGAAACCTTTGAAACCTACGAAGCGACCAGCGTGCCCAAGGTTCCTCAGCTTCAACGTGTCGAGTTAACGACTGTAGTTGACGGCGCCGGAAAAGTGGGCGCCGGCAAGGTCGCTCGGTTCGATGACTCCGACACCAGTAAAGGCGGAGCAATGGAGTACAACTTGGGCTCGGGGCCTTCGAGTACGCTGTATCTAGAATTCGACGCGTTCAATAACGGTCCAGACAAAGGCGATAAGTCATCGACTGTTATTTTTGGTGTTGGTCCTTGGGGTGATGGAAGAAGCCTCTTCCTCAACTCCAAAGCAAAACGTGCTTTCGGTTTTGAGATGTACCAGCAAAAGTATCTCAAACTACGAGTCGGTGATGATACGGTGGCTGATTTGAAATATGACGTGACTCAAAAGTTTAACGTTAAGATCTGGGTCAATGATCACGATAGCAATTCGCTTTCTTACAAACGGCCTGACAACGGTGAATCCGCGACACTCAAACCGGACTCGGTGGTTGTATGGGTGAACAATGCTTTACTGGACAAATCGACCTCAGTTGGTCATCCGATGCATTCGGCAGTCACTGCCGGCGATGCGGTGGTGGGGCGAGTCGGTTTGAGTTCATCGTCGTCGAAGATATCAGATTTTTTGTTTGACAATTTCCACTTTGAAGATCCGACCGGCGAAGCAAAATCAACAACGCCCGCCAGCGGTTCTGGTTCCAAGCCGTCCGAAAAGACTACGGTCAATGGTTTACCGGGGGCTGAAACGATGGTTTATCGCGAAGGGGAAGATGCGATGAACTTGTTTGTTTTCAAACCCGAAGGTTGGCAGGCCAGTGACAAGCGATCGGCGTTTGTGTATTTCTTTGGTGGTGGTTGGATCAAAGGTGACCCGCAAAAATCCGCCGCGATGGCTGCATGGGCGGCTAAGCACGGGATGGTGGGAATCGCTCCTGATTACCGCACCAAAAGTCGGTTCAACACCAGCCCGTTGGCGTCGGTAGCCGATGGGCGGGCTGCTTTTGCTTGGGTCGCCGAACATGCAAGTGAATTGGGGATCGACCCAAACCGCATCGCTGTCGGCGGCACATCAGCTGGTGGGCATGTAGCCATCTGGACTGCAATCGAAAAATCACCGCCCGAGTCGAGCGTATCGCCGAAAGTGAAGCCAGCCGTAGTGGTGCTCAAGTCGGCGGTTACCGATACTTCCCCCGAGACCGGTTACGCGCCCAAGCGTTTTGGCGACCACGCACTGGCGCTGTCACCCATCCATCAAGTCGACGCTCAAATGCCGCCGATGTTGATTCTTCATGCGGCGTTTGATGACGTGGTACACTACAGTACAGCGGTCGCCTTACACAGCAAGCTCGAGTCAACCAGTAATGAATGCGAATTGATCTCGGTACCTGTTGGCGGGCATAACTTTACCAGCGACTATCCAGAATGGAAAACCAAATTCAACACGAAGTTGGAAACGTTTTTCAAACGCACAAGTCTATTGCCTGCGCAGTAGCGGGTGTCTGGATCCCAGCTACGTAGCCGATGTCGCCAGACTTCGGGTGAATTGCCAGTACACCTGAACTCTGGCGAGCCCAGCTACGCGGACAGTGCACCCAGACTTTTCAACACGAAGTTGGAAACGTTTTTCAAACGCACAAGTCTATTGCCTGCGCAGTAGCGGGTGTCTGGATCCCAGCTACGTAGCCGATGTCGCCAGACTTCGGGTGAATTGCCAGTACACCTGAACTCTGGCGAGCCCAGCTACGCGGACAGTGCACCCAGACTTCAACGTGACGGGCTTCTTTGGTGTAGTTCGCCTCCAAGAGTGTCGACAGTAAACTCGTTTGCAACGTCTTGGCTCGCGCTGATTCGCTGGTCGAACCCAATCAACAATCATCAAAGTCTACCTGGCTTTCCTCGTTTATCACTCGCCCCAAGTTTAGTTCGGCGAGAGTGTTATTTTTTACGTTACCCCTCGTAGTTTGGCGGATTTACTAGCACTAGAATTGGTTTACCGATCAAGTAAATTTTTTGGCCCAAACAAACCCCAACCTCCCGCACCCGAGTCGCAGCGGCTCAGCCTTACATGACCTCACCGGCAACCGGATCAACGAAACGTACAAGCCCTTGCCGGCCCGTGGGTGGAGTTATGCTTCAAGTTAGAGCGACGCTTCCGTTAGCGGGGAGCTGTCGATGAAACGTCTTCGAGTGCTCGTGTTGATGCACGAATCACTGATCCCCCCTGATTCACTACAAGGCCACACCGACGCCGAGATCCTTGAGTGGAAAACCGAATTTGACGTAGTGACGACTCTTCGGGAACTCGGTCATGAAGTGCTTCCGCTAGGGGTGTACGATGATTTGGGCGATCTACGGCGGGCCACGGAGGACTTCAAGCCTCATGTGTGGTTCAATCTGCTGGAAGAGTTTCACGGGGTCGGCGTTTACGACCACCACGTCGTTAGTTATCTCGAATTGATGAAGCAACAGTACACTGGCTGTAACCCGCGTGGTCTCTTGTTGGCTCACGACAAACCGCTCGCGAAAAAGATCTTATCTTTCCATCAGATTCGTACGCCCAGTTTCTTTGTGGCTCCTCGAGGGAAAAAAACGCGCAAGCTCGCCTCGCTTGAGTTTCCTTTGTTGGTCAAGTCCGCTTCAGAAGATGCATCGCTTGGAATCTCCGAAGCCAGCATCGTCCACAATTCGGATCATTTGCAAGAACGAATCGACTTCATTCATCGCCAAACCAAAACCGATGCGTTGGTTGAAACTTTCATTCAAGGCCGGGAGTTATACGTCGGGTTGATGGGGAACCGGCGAGTGAAAGTCTTACCGATTTGGGAGATGCTGTTTGAAAACGCTAAACCGGGCTCGCCATTGATCGCGACTTCTCGCGTCAAGTGGGACATCAAGCACCAAGAAAAGTTGGGCATCAAAACTTGTCGAGCGGTCGACATTCCACCGAAAATCGAAGCCAAAATCGAGCAAGTGTGCAAGCGAACCTATAAAGCACTCAGTCTTAGCGGTTACGCTCGGATGGATTTGCGTTTGCGTGACGATGGCGAGATCTTTGTGATCGAAGCGAATCCGAACCCCAATCTGTCCTTCGGCGAAGACTTTGCCGAATCCGCTCAAGAAATTGGCTACAGCTACGAGCAGCTATTGCAGAAAATTATTACCCTTGGATTGAACTACCACGCCGAATGGCGATTGGTGTAGCCGCCAGACTTCGGGGACCGCGATAAATTCGTTGCATGCGCGTTCGAGTTTGTATTTTGAATTTCGAAACTAAATTCAAAGGTAACCGTTGACGGTCATTGTCGCTCGATTCTC
>CAZKTR010000095.1:0-10456 GCA_964555525.1 uncultured Pirellulaceae bacterium | reverse complement strand
AATGCAAATCGAGTTTCACGAGACAACCGAATCATGGATCGAGAGCTTTATTTCATTAGCCGTTTTGGCGCTAGCCACGGTTTCGTTGCGCATAAATCGTGGCTATCGCCAAAACAGCTCACGTTGTTATTTTTAAATTGAAAAGGCGGCACCAGTCACGTAGCTGGGCTCGCCAGAGTTCAGGAGCGCTGGCAATTCGCCCGAAGTCTGGCGACTCCGGCTACCAGCCTAGTATACGCTTGCTACAGCGTCAGGTCACTCAGGCTGGTCAGCAGTAATCGGGAACGCTGATCCGCTAGGGTAGTCAGTTGGCGAATCCACGCATCCCCAAACCATCTCGGCAACGGCCTCAGCGCTAACGCACTGTTCAGACGGGAAATCGGGAAACAGCCCGCGTAGTAACGGTGTTTCCACCGCACCTGGGCGAACCGAGCAAACACGGATGTTCAGATCTTTGCCTTCTTGAGCCAACGAATGCGTCATTAAGTCCAGCCAAGCTTTGCTGGCTCCATAAGTGCTGAAGCCAACAAAGGGATCAATTGCTGACAGTGACGAAATGTTAACAATGGTTCCGCCACCTTGTTTGACCATCGTATTCCAGGCCAACTGCGTTAGGTAGAAACCGCTGCGCACATTGATATTGATCAGCTGTTCAAAAGAGTCTTCGGTAATCGCTCCGAAAGGGCTCAGTGGTGCCACGCCAGCGTTGTTGACCAACACATCGATACGCCCAAAATAGTCTAGCGACTTCTGAGCAAATGCTTTGGCTTGGGCAGTGTCATCGAGATCCGTGGCGACGGTAAGAAGTCGTTTACTATCGACTAAACCATCACCAGCCGAGATTAGTTTCGCAACTTCGTCCAGTCGCTCTTGAGAGCGACCACAGATCGAGATTCGATACCCGGCATTGAAGAACTTGTGAGCGGTAGCGAGACCGATACCGCTGGATCCACCGGTAATAATACAGACCGGTTGTTGGAAAACATTGCTCATACTTTTGTTGGAAGCCACTTACGCTTTTTTCTTGGTCTTCTTTTTGGCGGCTTTCTTGGTCGCCTTTTTTGCAGTGGTTTTCTTAGCGGCCTTCTTCTTGGTCGCTTTTGTGGTTTCCTCTTCTGCGGCCGGTTCGATTACTTCTACAATGTCCTCTTTGATTTTTTGGACAAAGTGTGGTGGTTTGCCTTCTGGCGAAAGTTCACCGGCTCGCTTGTCAGCGGCTTTACGTTGGTTGAATTCGTACTTGGCAACCAGCTTCATTGCATGGTTGAAAACGCCCCAGTACACCTTACGGCGGATGACTTCTTCCGCTTTCTTGCGTGATTTGCGTTTCTTCTTTTTCTTGGGTGCAGCCTCGTCTCCATCAGCTACTTTTTTCTTAGTAGCGGCTTTTTTCTTGGTGGCGGCCTTTTTGGTCGCTTTTTTCGTGGCTTTTTTGGTGGTCGCTTTCTTGGCGGTCGCCTTTTTCTTGGCCATGTTTGACTGTCTGTATATCAGGGGCTAGCGGATTTGGTTTCTAAATTGAGCCGCCGATTGTAGCCCATGTAGCTTGCCTTGAATAGCGACCTTTTTGTTGCCTCGGCCTTGTCGATTTTAGCTGGTTGGTTTTTCAGATTCTTCTGTGGGAGGCGGGTCGGCAGCCGGCGCGGATTGTGCTTGGGCCCGTTTTTGGTCCCGGTAGGCTTGCCGAGCGGCTTGGTATTGGTCGGAATCCATCGAGTCCAATTCTTGGTCAATTTGTCCCACTGGGGTGGCCGATTGGCTGGCCGCCGGGAGGGTGGAGTGCTGTTGATTTAGCCGCTCGAGAATCGGCCGACACCATCCGCAGCCGGTTCCCGCACCGAAACACTCACTCAATTGGCTGGCCCGACGAGGCTTTTCGACTTTTATGAAGCGGATAATCTTGCGGCGGCTGACGTTGAAGCAAAGGCAGATTGGCGAGTCGGGGTCCATGTTTTTTCCGTCGATTGCAAAAGGAGGCGAAATGAGATTCAGGTGTTGGGGGCCCAACCGGCGAGCCCAGCCGAATATTTGCAGATCGGCGGTCGTGGTCGATTGATAAAAACGAAAGTTCCGAAATTGCGGCTATTGGATGGACGAACCCTTTTGTTGGGAATGCCAGCAATCATTCGTCAGGATGAGCTAAAATGGTATCATACATCGAAACTTTTGTGTGTTTGCTCGGTTGAATTAAATTGAGCGATCGTCGTTCTATCGTCCGCAACTAACAGGGCATTTTTTTGTCTACTGATTCCACCAGCCTTCCAAAACCAACCAAGTATGAGCTTGCGGACCCAGATGTTCGTTTGATGCTGCAAGTGCGTGAGGGGAACGCAGGTGCGTTTGAGATGTTGGTTGAAAAACATCAAACTCGGTTGGTTTCGCTGCTGAAGCAGATGGTCGGCAATCGCTCACAGGCAGAGGATTTAGCTCAGGAAGTTTTTCTGAGAGTTTATCGAGCTCGAGAACGTTACGTGCCGGCTGCAAAGTTCACAACGTGGCTTTACACAATCACTCAAAACGTTGCCAGTAACTCGTTGCGAAAATCGTCCCGACGAAAAGAAGTTAATTTAACCAACAGTCCTTCGGGGGCAGTTCCAACTCGCCCTTTGGATTCGTTAGCAAAAGATAGAAGTAGTTTGATGCCGACTCGTTTGGCTGCTCAAAAAGAAATGGGGCAGATCATCGAAGATGCGATCCAGGCGCTCGGTGAGCGACAACGGATGGCGATGTTGCTTTCAAAGTATGAAGGCATGAGTTATCAAGAAATCGCGACGACGATGGAACTAACAACGCAAGCGGTCAAGTCGTTGTTGTCTCGTGCACGCGCAAACTTGCGAGAGCTGCTCGAACCGTATTACCAGTCAGGGCAGTTGCTGCACTCCGCAAGCGAAGGCACTCAAGACAAGGACGAAAACACTTAAACTTCTTGGGCAAGAAACTAACTAACAACATCCAACACTGCCAATATGACAACGGACGAAACACAACCTAACGCCAACGACACTGTCATTGAAGAACTGACAGCGTACCTTGATGGTGAGCTCGATGAGGCAACACAGTTGGCCGTCGAAAATCGTCTTGGTGAGGATCCGGAGTATTTGCAAGAATTGCATTCATTGCAGCGAACTTGGGATACGCTGGATCATTTGCCGATGGTCGATGCGGGGAAGAGTTTCACGCAGACGACGATGGAATTGATCGTCGATCAAGCCAAGAGCGAAAAGCGGGCTCGCAAGATTTCTTGGTCGTTGGTGTTCGTACCGCTGCTGTTGTTTCTACTAGGTGGCGGACTGTTCGCAGCGGGTTATGCTTTTCAGCGATCCAATAAAGACCGGCCCGATCAAGTTTTACTGGACCATCTGCCAGTGATTCAGCGTCACGAAGTTTACGATTCGATCAATCATGATCTAGCTTTCTTAGAGCAATTGAATCATCGGGATTTGTTTCCTCAGTTGAGTTACGACCCAATCAAGTCGTTTGAGCAGGTCACGCAACCCGAAGAAGTAACGTCCGCCAATGATTCGCGGGAAGATCGCTTGGCTTTTATTGGGTCATTGGACGTCGAACAAAAGGCAGCGCTCAAGGAAAAGTTGGATGACTTTTTAACATTGGATCCAGAAAAACAAACTGCTTTGATCGATTTTCAAAAGCAGTTGAATGAGCACCCTGACCATGACCAACTGGTTTTTGTTTTAAACGAGTATTACCATTGGTTGAAATCGTTAGATGCTGGTGAGCGGTCTCGTTTGCAGGACAAGGCAACCGGCAGTAAGAACGAAGCTTTGGCACTGATTCAGGAGATGCGAGTGCAAGCTCGCGAGAATGATGCTCGAAATAACTTTCTTAAAATCTCTTCTTCGCTGCCCAACCAAGAAGACTCGGAAGTTATCTTTAATTGGTATTTGCAATTGATCAGCTCTAAGGAAGAATTGATTCGCGATAGGTTTCCGGTAGCTTTCAACGCTTACCGGGAACGAAAAGGCGTTTCAAAATTGCCCGAGGCTCAGGTTCGTCGTCGCTTCGATCGTCGTGAAGTGAGTTTGATTGCGAGCTTCTTGATGAATTATGATCGCGAGTTTGTGGACGATACGTTGGTTACCGATCAGGAATCTGACTTGCTGGTTGCGATGTTAACATCGGAGTCACGAGACTTGCTGTTCAGCATGCCGGAGCAGTACCAACGGGATGCGATTCTTTCGTGGATTGCAACCGTGAACGATGCGTATCGTAAATCCTTCCGAGTTAGCGAATCGCAATTGAGAAAGTTTGCCAGTAGCTTGGACGAGAGCCAGCAGGATCAGCTTAAACAATTGCCGGCTCAAGACTACGTGCCAAAGTTGATGGAGATGTATCGTAAGCACAATAGCTCGTTGCCCAATGATCCGTCCGAAAGACGTTTTCAGCGACCGGCAGGCCAGCGAGGCAGGTGAATGCCGAGTGCTTGCCTGCGAGGGTCTATTCGGTTTTTTTCGCAGGTCCAACTCGGTTTGGAGAGAACGGGGTGAGGTCGATTTCGGGCGTTTTTTGTTCGGCCAAGTCGGCGATGACTTGTGCGGTACCCGTCGATGTTTGCAGACCGGCTTTGAAATGGCCGGTGGCAATGATGGCATTGTCGAAATCGGTCAGTCTTCCTAAGTACGGAAAGCCGTCGTAGGTCCCTGGACGCAGACCAGCCCATGCTTTGACGTAGTTTTCAGGCCCTAGTTCGTCTGTAAAGCTTTCGGCCCACGTTCGTAAGTCAGCCACTTCTGCTGCCGTCGTTTGACTGTCAAAGCCGACTTCTTCGATCGTAGCGCCAGCCAAAACGTGCCCGTCTGAGCGGGGCACCAAGTACCGAGAGCCTTCGTTGATCATCGGTGCATCAGCCCAGGAAGCAGCCGCGTTTTCGTTTAAACGGTATAACGCCAACTGACCGCGAACGGGTTGCATCGGTAGTGAAACATTGAACTGGCTTAGTAGACTCTCGGTCCATGGTCCGGCAGCGAATACAAACTGGTCGCCACTTAACGTCTCTGAGCCAGTCTGTATTGATTCGATTTGTTGGTGAGCCACATGCACTTGAATGTCTTGCCGGTTGGCAAGCAAGCGCACGCCGTTCTTTTCACACGCGGCGAGTAAGGCTTGAGCGTGACGGGGGTTGTGAAATTGAGCTGCTGCGGGCACAAAAACGGCTTTGACGGTTGGGTTGCCTAAAAACACATTGGCCAGTAGTGGGAAGCGTCGCTGCAGAGTTTCACGGTCCAGTTGTTGATTGACGATTTGCTGGTCATCCCACTCATGGATCGCGCCCATCAATGCAGCGATCTCACCACTGGTTCGCGCCAAGTACAGACCGCCGCAATCACGATAGCCATTGTCAATTTTGGTTTCTCGTAGCAGACGGGACGCCCACTGTCGATGAACTTGATTGCTTAACGCTTCCAAGTGCTCGTAGGGATGCACGGCCGTTTCTCGATTGCTCGGCGGCAACATGCCAGCGCCAGCCCAAGAGGCTTTCGATGCAAAGTCATTGGCGTCGACCAGCGTTACCTGATGCCCGCGAGTGGAGAGCTCATAGCCGATGGAAAGTCCAATGACGCCACCGCCGAGGATCACGAACTGCTGACTCACGGCAGGTGGCCTTCAGGTAAGGTAGCAAGGATCTTTTTGACGAGCTCTTGGCTGGCCGAAGCTGGTTCTTCACTGGTCTTTGACGTCAGATCGGCAAGCATCTGCCGGAGGGCGGCTTCGTCATCAACGTCGGTTTTTGCTGGGAGCAAGGCATAACTTTTGTTTAGTTGGTCAAGCCGTTGAGTGGTTTGGGGTAGGACTTTCGAGGTGCTCCAGTCGATGTCGTCAAACACTTCCGCTAGGCTGCCTTGCATGCCCAGCAGGTAATACCCCCCGTCGGTACTCGGCCCGATCACGACATCGTTCTTATCCAGTTCGTCAAAAGCGGTTTGAATTTCGGTAACTGACAATTGCGGACAGTCTGCACCGATCACAACGACTTTAGTTTTTCGTTGGGCTGAGGAGGCGCTGGAGAACTGTCCAGCGAAGAAATTTCGCATTCGGTCGCCAAGATCCCCCTCTGACTGGGGTTCGAGCATCCAGTTCAGGGCAATCGCCGCTCGAAAATCAGCCTCGCGATCGGGAGGACTAAATACAACCGTCGTGTGATCGCTAACAGGTGCTATACTGTCTAGTAAGTGAAACAAGAAGATTTCGTAGAGTTCACAAGCCAATTGATTGCCCAAAGTGGCGGCCAAGCGAGTTTTTACTCGTCCGGGCTCCCAGAATTTGGCAAACAATCCAAGGTGATTCACTGAGCTGTTCATGATATTGGTGGCTTGGTTCGCTATAATTCGGCGACTGAGTGATCGATGTTAGGGAATCATCCTGAGCGGATCAGGCTTGAGCAAGAAAACGCTTGGCAATCTCTGTGTCGCTTAAAACTGTGAAAGTCAACTGAAAAAAACAATTGAAAAAATGTAGGTTTTCTACCGTTCGTTCGTCTTAAATGCATCAACCCAGTATTTATTTTTCGATGCTTTTTTATTTCGATAACTTCGCTGGGTCAATAATCTTAGTCTTCAATCGTGGGCAGCGTCAATCTGTCAGAAGGTTATCAAGGTGATTTGAAACATGTCCGAACCCAGCGCTAACAGTTTTGTGAATCTGTTGGAGAGGAGCGGTGTCGTGGACCCCGCCAGCCTCAAGCCGGCAATTGCTGCGCTAAAGAAAAAGGCGAAGGCGGCGGGCAAAGAAGTTACCACCTCGCGACTGGTAAAGTATCTGATTGAATGCGAATTGATCACGCAGTGGCAGGCCGATAAATTTCTTGCGGGTAAGTATAAGGGTTTCTTTTTGGGGAAATTCAAATTACTCCGACATCTTGGTTCGGGAGGGATGAGCAGCGTTTATTTGGCTCGTCATAAAATCTCGGATCAACTGCGTGCGATCAAGGTACTACCTCGCAAAAAAGTCGCAGACAAAAGTTATCTGGATCGCTTTTATTTGGAAGCCCGGATTGCAGCTAGTTTGAATCACCCCAACGTTGTTCGCATCTATGACATTTGCGAAGAAGACGGCGTACACTACATGGTGATGGAGTACGCTAAAGGCGAAGACCTGCTGGAGTTAGTCACCCGTACCGGCCCGCTCAAGTTTGCCGAAGCGGCTAAGTACATCGTCGACGCCTGTGAAGGCCTTAAGCACGCTCACGAAAAAGAGCTGGTGCACCGTGACATAAAACCTGCAAACTTGTTGTTGGGTGAAGATCAAAGCGTGAAGCTGCTGGATCTTGGGTTGGCTCTAGTCAACCAAGACGACGACGAATCGCTGACGGTACTGTACAACGAAAAAGTCATGGGGACCGCCGACTATTTGGCTCCCGAGCAAGCGGTCAATAGCCACGCGGTTGATTTAAGGGCCGACATTTATAGTCTTGGCTGTACGCTTTACTTCTTGCTGGTTGGGCACCCTCCGTTCCCTAAGGGGTCTTTGGCTCAGCGAATCGCCAACCACCAAAGCACTCAACCTCCTTGCTTGTCGACGTTGCGAGAAGATGTTCCGGAAAAGTTGCTTGAGATCGTTGAAGCGATGATGTGCAAGGATCCTGACGAGCGGATGCAGACGTGCAATGATGTTCAAGTAGCATTGGAGAATTTCCTTACGACCGATGGGATTCCCGAAACCGTTACACTGATCGAACAGCCAGATTCAACCGAAGGGGCTGCGGCGAGCGACAAAAAGACAAAGTCTAAATCAGATTCGAGTAACGAGTTGAACTCGTTAGAGATTGACACAAGTCGGAAAAAGCGTAAATCTAAAAAAAGCACCTCGGCAGTTTCTAAAAAGAAGCGTTCCCAGAAATTGGCCAAGCCACCTGCTTGGGTTTTACCCGCTATCGTTGGCGGGATGGTGCTGGCACTGGCCGCAACGTTGGCCATCGTGCTGCACTTAACTAAATAGTTTTTTTCGGAAACCCTTATTCAGATGCTGCAACTTCAAAAGCTGTTTTCGCTAGTCTTGATTCTGTTCGCGTTCTTTTGGTTGCCGCAAAACGCCCAAGTTTTTGCTCAAGATGAAATTAGCAGCAAAGACCAGAAGACAATCAAGTCGTTGGAAAAATACGTCGCCCAAATGTCTAAACAGATTCAGGCCAAAAAAGGCAGCGCGGCGATTAGTTCCGCCAAGAAGGCGATTACCCAATTGAAGAAACTGGTCAAAAAAAACAACTCAGCGGTTATCGCCGAAATTAGACCGACCTACCAAACGCTGAAAACCGGCTACCAACAAATGGTAGACGCGGGAGTGAAAATGCCGGACTTGGCGGAACTGCCAAAGATGCCGGCTGCCAGTTCTGCACCCGACGCCTCGGCCACCAAGGTTAGCTTTGTCAAAGACGTAGCGCCGATTTTGAATTCAAAATGTGGTAACTGTCACGTTAACCAAAAACGAGGCGATTTTAGTCTGCTCACGTTCAATGAGATTAGCACCGGTGGCGGTGTGATTGCTGGCGAGCCTGAGACGAGTCGGTTAATTGAAGTGATCGAGAGTGGTGAGATGCCTAAAGGCGGTGGTAAGGTCAGCAAAGCGGAATTGGATGTGCTGAAAAATTGGATCTCTGCTGGCGCCAAGTACGACGGCGATAACCGGGCGCAGAGTATCGCAGATATAGCGGCGCCGATGATGAACGCCAAAGAAGATGTGCCAGTGAAACGTCCCAAAGGCAACGAAACGGTTTCATTTGCTTTGGAGATCGCTCCTATTTTGGTTGACAACTGCCAGCAGTGCCACATGATCGATAGGTCTCGAGGGAACTTCAGCATGGCGAATTTCAATGGATTGCTGAAAGGTGGCGATTCTGGCGAGGTGATTAAGCCCGGCGATGCCAACAGCAGTCACATCGTAAAGCGACTGCGTGGTGACGGTGTGGACGTGATGCCGCCGAATAAAAAACTAAGTGATGAATTGATTGCGAAAGTGGTTACTTGGATTAACGAAGGAGCCAGCTTCGACGGGATGGTTGCTGGCGACCCCACGGTCAAAGTCGCCTCGACTGCCCGAATCAATGCAATGACGCATGAAGAACTAATCGCTGACAGAAAGAAAACATCGGCGAAGATTTGGAAACTGGCAATGACGGACGTGGATGCCGAAGTTGTGATCAGTGACAACTTTTTGATTCAAGGAAACATTTCACAGAACAAGCTGCAAGCCATTTCAACGTTGGCCGAAAAGATTGCTACTGGTTCGAAGCTGACCAGCAAGGGCAGCGATCAACCTTTCGTTCGCGGCAACGCAACGATCTTTGCGTTTTCGAAACGCTACGACTTTGGTGAGTTCGGTCGGATGGTGGAAGAGCGAAATTTCCCGCGGACGATTTCTTCTACTTGGGCTCGAACACCTGATCGAGCTTATGTGACGGTTTTGTTGACGCGGAACCAAACCGCCGCAGACGTCGAAGTCGAACTGCATCGACAGTTGTCTGCGTTATTCGTCGCCGCGCGTGCCCAGGATGTTCCTCGGTGGTTCGCCGATGGTTACGGTTGGGCGGAAACCCAAAAAGCCTTCCCGCGTGATGAAATGGTTTCCACGTTGCAGGATCGGGCGGAAGAGGCGGCCCGCAAAATGAACAAGTTGGATGATTTTGTAAACAATCGAATTGACGCCGACAAAGCCGCCTTGGTGGGGTACCTGTTTGTCAAAGAATTGAAAAAGAAATCCAGTGCATACAACAAGCTGATGGCGGACCTCGACAAAGGGCAGTCGTTTGAGAAGTCCTTTGCGAGACATTTTGGAATGCCAGTCAATGTGATGTTGAAGGCAATGGCGGCAAGGACCAGACGATAGAGTGAGCTGTCAGCCAGGCTCTACCGGGAAACCAGTATTCCTTTATGCTGGTTTTGCTATCTGGCGCGAGGTGGTAAACAATCGTTTTTCAGTCGATCAGAGTGGTTGATTTGTTCAATGTCCCGACAATCCCCGCAGTCGCCCCATCTTGACAATTATTTTCGTTACCATACGATTGAACTTCAGTTACGTCGTTCTCGCGTTCGACAAAATAGATGAGCGTGTTATTGCGTTGTCTGGAGCCAAACGATCCGGTTCGTTGGCAGTGGCGATCGCCGCAAACCTTGTATTACAGTTTAGAGGAGAGAGTCGATGACTCACGTGGTTGGTAAGACCTGCGATGGTTGCCGTTACACCGATTGTGTTGTCGTGTGCCCAGTAGAATGTTTCTACGAGGGTGAGACGATGTTGTACATCAGCCCTGACGAGTGCATTGACTGTGAAGCATGCGTTCCGGAGTGCCCAGTCGAAGCGATTTATCACGAAGATGACCTGCCAGAAGAATGGCAAGAGTACATCCAGATCAACGCTGAAAAAGCCGAGAGTTGTGAGAACATTACTGAGCGGAAAGAGCCGTTGAAAAAAGACGACTAGTATTCGGCCGACACGGCGAATCCTA
>CAZKTR010000094.1:0-10500 GCA_964555525.1 uncultured Pirellulaceae bacterium | reverse complement strand
CTCGAACATGTTCTCGATGTGGTGTTCGTTAAGTAGGTGAAATCTTTGGATTTAAACTGTGGCATGTTGGATTGGCTGTCTATTGTCGCGATTCTTGAGGTCGGAAAAGCCGTCTATGCTTTTAAATAAAGTGACTCTTTCACAGTGATCAAGTGAACGCGGGCCGACGGCCAATCGTTGTTCGAATCGGCACCCAATTTTGAACCATTCTAAAATTCTACTCTGCCATCGTTGCGTTCGGCTAACAGCCCAAGAGTCTCAGGTTCAATGGTATTGGCCAACGATCCAACAGAACCATCTCCCATCACGAATTGACAAACTCCAGGGTGCCAGCTTCCGAATTGAGAATTAAATTCAGATTCTCTGTCGGCCAAAGGAAAATCGGGACCAGCAGCACGCGATATAACCCAAGGATGGTCGCCGTTGTAAACAGAGCCGTCGCCGGTCTGGGCGGCCAACGTGCCTGGGGTATTGCGTCCGAACGTTCCAGGAATCACATGCTTTTCTCCCAGAAAGATTGTATTGCTCAATCCATCTGATATTGCGCCGAACGATGTCTGAGATTTCCAACGGCCTAAAATCCGCGGAGAAGCGAATCCTATATACTCCCATTCTGCGACGATGATCGATCCGTTACCACCGTTCCCATTCCAATCATCAGCAACGTTTGTCCCTACACAACAGGCATAGTCGCTAAGCGCGCCTTCGTAATGCTGGCGGCTACCAGCAAACGAGATATCTGGCCTGTCGCCACTGGTGCTCAGTCCCGCAGTTCCTGCAGTGCGACGGCTTGGGCAAAAGAAAATAGTGACCGACGTTGTTCGCAAGGTATCGCCTTCGGCCACTGTACTGCCTTGATCGTAGTACCAACGATTCAAATCCCAACCGTCAAAGAAATTCTGGCTTTCGATGAACGGAAGGATGTGCACTGCCCAAGAGACTCCGCCAGCACGGTCCAAACGACTGGGCGGTATCGAGCGATGAGCTGATTCGTAGGAATGAAAGGCAAGCCCAATTTGCTTTAGGTGGTTGGCGCAAGCAATGCGCCGCGCCGCTTCCCGGACGCTTTGGATCGCAGGCAGCAGCATACCAATCAAAATGCCAATGATCGCAATCACCACCAACAATTCGACGAGCGTAAAACCATGTTTGGATAACGAGGGACGTTTCATGATTCCATCATGATACCGTTTGCCCAGACAAGATCCAACCTTTTTTCCCTCGATTGAAATTAACCGGCGAAAGGCATGGAACCGCCGTAAATGCTTGCCGTTGCTTGGTAAACAGCGGGGGGGCAGCCATTTCAGCGCTGCAGATTGTTCTTTCCTATGATCATCATTCGGATGATCACAGTCTGGCTAAGCTTGCGAAGGCAGGAGAACCGCCGTCAACTATTTCTTGGCAGGACAAAACGCTGGCTGGTTCACCTGCGCTGATGCTGCGAGCATCGGTCACCTAGCGGCTACCGGTTTTGAGTCCGTCGAGTTGCTCTTTGAGGCGGTTGGTTGTTTTCGCGCCGGTTCGTAATTTCTTGCGGACGGAGTTCATTTTGCTACGGAATTCATCGAGGCTCGTTTCGGTTTCGGCGAGTCGTTTTTTGTGTTCGGCGAGCATCTTTTCTAAGTTTTCGACGGTTTTCCGTTGTTCGTCTCTGACCGCCATCTGAGAGTTGACTTGGATGTTAAGAACGGCCTTCTTTTCAGGCAGTGTCTCCAACTCTTCTTTCAGTTGCTTTAGCTCAAGGTCTAAGGCCGCAATTTTTTCTTTGTTAACAATCGCTGGAGCGAGTTCGCCTGTTTTCAACAGGTCAATGATTGGCAAAACGGTTTCAATCGGTAGGGCATAACTGGCAACTCGGCCTGCGCGAGCGATGTTGATGCCAACGGCGTCACCGGATAGGTCTAGTAGCGGTCCGCCACAAGTGTTCGATTGCAGCATCGAATCGTGTTGTAAGGCAAGTGGGAAGTCTTTGCGGCGTCGGCTTAGTTTACTACCCATGCTGTTTTGTTGGTTGCTGCGCTGTGAACTAGGCGATAACTTTTCGCGCTCGGCGAGTGTAACGCGAACTTGAATTTCTTCTTTGTAACGAATCACATCCAACGTGACCCGGTCACCAGCATCGAACTGTTCTAAAATATCTTGGAGGTCTTTGATTTCTTTAACAGGCTGTCCGTCGATTTTGAAGATTACGTCTTGTACTAACAGCCCTGAGATGTCTGCTGGCGAGCGGTTGACGACAGCGGTGATTTTGATTCCGTCCTTATCTTCGACCATCGTAATGCCAACAAACGCTCGTGAGCGTTGGATCTGACGGAGTTTCAGTGTGCTGATCACGCCGACGGCCGTGTCACCGTCTTGAGCTTTTGGAGACACTACCCAGTTCCCGACTTCATTAGCCGGGCTCTCTGACCAGCGGATCACGTTCAGTGCTTCGGCATCAATCTTCAGCAACGCAAGGTCGGTTTTGCCGTGGATGCCGATGACCTCGGCTTCAAATTCTTCATCGCCGACTTGGCACTTGAGGTCTCGTTTTAGTTCACTAGCTTTAGTTAAGATATAACCATCGGCGTCGATGATGGTTCCAAGTGCGACTTGCTTGCCGCCAGATAGGACCCGCACCGTGGCTTCTTCCATCGATTTCGAAACGGGTTCGAAGATGGAAATGAAGTCGGGTGAGACTCGACTGAAGTTAGGCTTTTTCGCCGACTTTTTCTTCTGTTTGGTTTCTTTTTTAGCTTTGGGTTCGTCTTCTTTTTCTTCGTCGGAGTCGTTCGCTTTTTCTTTGGTGGCTTTGGATTTCTTCGCTTTAGGTTCGGCCGTGGCAGTTTGAGCAACCGCCATGGACGAGCTTGCCGTTAGTACAATAGTGAGTGCGATCAGGATGTTTCGTGAGATTTTTTTCATGATGGTAAACCGTTAATTGGGTTCAGGCTTGGTCAAACAAAGGACTTGGCGAGAGATGTTTTCAAGCAGCTTTTGGTTAAGCCCTCACTAACATCTGACGCAGTGCGTTCGGGCTAACGTTTCCCGACGACAAAGTCCAAGTCTTGTTCTTCATCTTCACGTTTGATACGGATAGTGATTTTTTGATTAGGCAGCAGTTTGAGTTCGGAAATGGCCGCAATCATCTGTTCTTTGTCAGCGACGTCTTTATCTTCGATTTTGATGATCGCGTCACCGGTTTTAAGGCCTGCTTTGGCAGCGGGTGATTTTGTTTTAACGCTTTTGGTCACATTCGATTGGCCGACAACGTCGAAGCCGAGCGTCGGCCGACCGTTGAGGATGAGACCGTCGGCAAGTTTGTCCCAGTTGTCTGAGTATTGATCGACTGGGACGTGGTAGTTATCCGATAACCTTCGACCGATGCGGCTATGGATGCCAATCAATTGGCCATTCATATCAAACAACGGGCCGCCTGAATCACCGCCAACTAAAGTGCAGTCGGTACGAATGACGTCTTTGTCCTTACTGACGATTCTTCCGACGCGAGTTACAAGCCCGCGGGACTTATCGATTCCTCCAGGGTGACCGATCGCCATGACCCATTGACCTAACTTAAGGGTCTCTGAAATGCCCAGGTGGACGTATGGGAATGATTTGTTTTTTGGGTTGATGATTTTCAACATGCCGGAGTCTATTCGACCGCTATTAACGCCCAAGGTCTCGGCTTGGAAACGTCTGCCGTCGGGGAAGACGATACGAGCTCTTTGGTTTGGTTTTCCGATCACATGAGCGGCAGTCAAAATGTAACCGTCATTAGTAACAACCACACCCGATCCTTGCGACGAGCCCATTTGGATGTTGACTGTCGCGGGCATCAATTGTTCGGTCAGCTGTTGAAACCGAGATTCCATGTCCTTTAGTTGCTCTAAGGATTCAGGCACTCCACCGTCAAACAAAAACTCTTGATCTTCTTCAGTCTCAATCTCAAGAGGCAGGTCGATTGAGATCTCGGGTAATTCTTGATCGGAGTCAGACTTTTCAGATGTAGCATCGCTTTCAGTGTCTTGTTGCGCCAGCACCGGTGTGGAAACCAAAAGTGATGCGCAAGCAAAGCAAAGCAGGAAGTTTCGAAGCAAGTAGTTCATCGTGGCTCTTGAAGTAGTTAGGATTAGGCAAAGCCTGTGTGTTCGTACGAATTAAACGGCATTTCTTACCAAACGTTTCGGTGAAGGTGCTTAACCACACTCGAATACTCCGATATTGTACCACCCAGCTTCCAATTGGCCGAGATTCCCCGGATTTACGATGGCAATATTTCGCAGACCGTTAGCGGGAGTACGATTGCGGGCGGTTTGCGGGCGTTAAAAGCCGTTTTTTCCTTTAGTTTTAGGGTTTCGTCGTGACTTGCTTAATAATTGGATGTGGATATTTGGGATTTAGGGTTGCAAAACGCTGGCAGCAGCAAGGCCACACCGTGATCGCAATGACCCGTAAATCCGAGCGATTGGCGTGGTTTACCGAACAGGGAATCACTGGAATTGTGGGCGATGTCACTCAGCCCGAAACACTCAACCTGCCAGATGCGGATATTGTGCTGGTTGCCGTGGGGATGGATCGGTCGATGTATTCGGATGTCGAGGCCGTCTATGTTGGGGGGCTGAAAAATGTGCTGGACAAATTGCCGCAGCCCAAGCATTTGATTTATGTATCCTCGACAGGCGTCTATGGAGATTTTGACGGTCAGTGGGTGGACGAATCGTCAACAACCCAGCCGCTGCGGCCCGGAGGCAAAGCGTGTTTAAAAGCCGAGCAACTGATTGGTGAATC
Organism: uncultured Pirellulaceae bacterium; assembly: GCA_964555525.1. Classification (GTDB taxonomy): domain Bacteria; phylum Planctomycetota; class Planctomycetia; order Pirellulales; family Pirellulaceae; genus Mariniblastus. Next base: position 5,730 of record CAZKTR010000094.1, on the reverse strand, counting down.
GGAATTGGCCAACCGATCGACGTTGCTGCGGTTTGCTGGAATCTATGGTGCCGATCGAGTGCCAACGAAAGAGCGGATCAAAGCAGGTGATTGGAAAAAACTCTCGTCCGCCGGTTTCTTAAATTTGATTCACGTCGACGATGGAGCAAAGATCATCGATCGGATCGCCCAGACCGAACCAGCGGGCGAGACCTATTTAGTGAGCGATGGGAATCCTGTTTTGCGTCGTGACTATTATTCGTATATCGCCGAGTGTTTGGAGGCCGAGCAAATTCCATGGTCCGAAACGGCGGTCGATCCAAAGGCCGCTCGTAGCGGTAGCAGCAAACGAATTTCAAATAAGAAGTTGGTCGAGCAATTTCAGATCGAGTTTGACTACCCTGATTACCAAGCGGGACTGAAACAAGCGATGGCGGATCAAGGTTAAGCGTTAGCGATTTTGAGATTCATTTCCTAACCAGTTTTGGGGATTTCCTAGCGAATCATCCCACGGTTGAGTCCAAAAAGATGTCTGGAATTTTCGCTCGTCCACGTGATACTTGCGTCCGCCCATTATAACAATGCCTCCTTTGGGAACAGAGACGACGACTTTTCGGTCAGCTGACTGGTTCCAAGAACGCAACACGCTAACCGAATATTTATAGATTGGGTTGGCGAAAATCGCAGTGATCGTCATCACTAATAACATCATCACTAAAAATAATGACCGAAGTTTGAACTGAGTAAAAAACATAACCGAATCCTTTTCAGTTCATTGTATTGTCGTTAATTCAAAAACAACAATATCAGAATGGGCATTAAATGCGTTGTGAAAGAGTTGTCCGAGTTGCTCAGGCGTTCTTTTCAAAAATCTTACTGCGAGCTTGTTGGACAATCGCTAGCACCGCCGGATGGTGAACTCGCTTTTCGACGGAGATCGCATAGAAACGATCGATCACGTCTTCGAGTCGACCGACCAATTGCATGCCGTACTGAGCGACGACTTCTTTTTCGATCGCGGTTGGAATTGGGACGATGCCGAGTCCTGACTGCCCAAAGACTTTCAACAACGCGCTGTCTTCAAACTCGGCAATGATCTGCGGATGGATGTCGTTATCGTCTAGCCAGTGATTCAGCGAGCGGCGCACGGCGGTATGATCGGTTGGCAAACACACTGGTGCCCCGTTTAAGGACGATGGGAATTTGCGGCGATGCTTTCGAGCGAGTTCGGGTACCGCTAAAAACGAAAGTCCGCATTCTCCCAGACGGTGGCTGTAAGCACGGACGTCGACCGTCGGCGGAGCAGGGGCGTCCGAGATGATTAAGTCCAAGCGATGTAACGCTAGATCTGCGACCAATTCTGGTAGCTTGCCTTCATGGCAAACGATTTGGAATCCGTCAGGGTGGTGGATGGCAGGCTTGAGCAGTTCAAAAGCTACCAGTTTGGGAACGACGTCGGGCATACCCACGACAAATTTCTTGACTTTGCCGAGCTTGCCCGTTTTCATGAAGTCCTTGAGCTCACGCCCGATCGTAAAGATTTCTTCGGCGTAACGGTAAACGTGCTGTCCAAACTCAGTCAGTTCTAAGTAGCGTCCCTTTTTCTCAAACAACTTCGCTCCGGCTGCTTTTTCAAGCTCGCGAACTTGAGCGGTAACGGTCGTTCGCGCAACATGAAGTTGCTCCGCGGCCGCAGAGACAGTGCCCTCTTTGGCGACGTTCCAAAAGTAAAATAGATGATGGTAGTTGAGCCATTCCATACCGTGAGCTTACGCCAGATTTGCCGACATGTCAATATTTTCGACAGTTCAATGGCCAAATAACGTCTTTTCCTTCATGCGAAGAATGACCTATATATAGGTAATAGAGAGGACTTGACCAGCTGGAATTCGAATGGTTTCGATATTCACCGCAGTCGTTTGATAAAGTTTTAAGGAAATGGTCGATGACCAAGAACGCACAAGAAACGCAATTGTTAGCCGAGCCTACGGGCCCGATGGCGTATTTGAAAAACGATTTATTATCTTCGATTGTGGTTTTTTTGGTGGCTTTGCCGCTATGTATCGGAATCGCGGTTGCGGTCGGGGTTGATCCCGCCCGCGCGTTGATCACTGGGATCATCGGTGGTTTAGTGGTGGGGCTGATCTCTGGTTCTCCATTACAAGTGAGCGGTCCAGCAGCAGGTCTATTTGTGATCGTTGCTGACATCATTTTTACCAACCGAGACAAATATTTGGCTCAGCTTGGCGATGGTGTTGTTGGTGCAGAGCAGTCGGCAATGGCCTATGCGATGGCGGCTTTAGGTTGCGCCGTGGTACTGGGCGGGATCATGCAATTGGCGGCCGGAAAGATGAAGCTTGGGCGTTGGTTTCGAGCAGTGTCGCCGGCAGTGATCAAAGGAATGCTTTCTGGAATTGGGGCGTTGATTTTGATCAGCCAGTTTCATGTCATGCTGGATCACACCGCGATGTGGGGCGATGCTCCTGCGCGAAAAGGACTGCAGTATCTAGCGACCATCCCAACTGCCATTGCCAAGTGTTTTTCTGGTGACGCCAACCACCACTTAGCCGCTGTGATTGGTATTGTGACGATCGGTACGATTATGGCTTGGACCAAGTTTGCTCCCAAATCAATCAGCTTCATTCCTGGCGCTTTGGTTGGAATTTTGGCCGCCACGCTATTGTCAGTGGTGGCCCAATTTGATGTGATTCAATTGTCTGTTCCGGACAATATGTTCAGCGAAGTTTCTTTTCCAACGGTAACTTGGTTTGAATTGATGGTCGACCCAAATATCTGGGTGTCGGCGTTCGTGATTGCGTTGGTCGGAAGTGCTGCGACATTACTAACTGCGGCGGCGATCGACGATATGTCTCGTGATATCGGCGTGAAAACTGACTACGATCAAGAACTGGTCTCACAGGGCGTCGGAAATATGCTGTGCGGTTTGGTGGGAGCGTTGCCAATGACGGGGGTGATTGTCCGTAGTTCGGCCAACGTCCACGCTGGGGCTCGTACACGCAAATCAACGATCATTCATGGCGCTTGGTTGCTATTGTTCGTTTGTTTTCTGCCGCATTTATTGACTTACATTCCCAAGTCAGCTCTGGGTGCTTTATTGGTTTATACTGGTTTTAAGCTGTTGAACCCAAAGCAGTTAATGGGATTGTTAAAAGTCGCAAGGTCCGAAGCGGCGATCTATTTGATAACGCTTGCGATTATCGTTTCGGTTGACTTGTTGATTGGTGTGATGGTCGGTATTGCTTTGTCAGCCGCGAAGTTGCTCCATCGCTTTAGCCACCTGGAAGTCGAACTGGAATCCGATGAAGCCGAGCACCGTTACGAGCTAAAGCTTCGTGGGGCGGCGACGTTTTTGAGGCTGCCGATTTTAGCTGAGTACTTGGATCAACTGCCGGGTGATGCCGAGTTGCATGTTTGCTTGGAGCACGTGGACTACATCGATCACGCGTGCTTTGAATTGTTGATGAACTGGGCAGATTCACATGTCGAAGACGGCGGGTCGCTAGTGATGGATTGGGATCGCTTGCATGGGGCGTTCATGTCCGACGCAAATACGACGTCTGCTACTGACGCTCCGGCAAATCTGAAGGCAATTTCGGGATGTGATTCAGCTGCGGCCAGTCATGCCGTGTAGAGCGGCTTAAGACAGGCCAGAGGCAACTGCCGCCATCTTGTACTAACTTTTTGCTGGGTACTCTTCGTTGGTCCAGCGTTTGACAAGGCTGCCGTTTTGTTCGTTTTCGACTTTCGCTCGTTGCATCGATCGGCGGTGTTGCATGGTGATTGATAGGTCGGCGTGGTTGTTGAGCATCAACCGGCTTTCGCCCATCTCCCAAGGAAGTACGTAAGCGCCCGATAACGAGTCGACTTCGCGAAAAAAGGTTCGGCAAGCTTCGGCGTCAAACTCCTTGCGAATCAAACGTGTGACTCGGCCTTGAATTTTATCCCAAGACTCGGCGCTGGGCCATTCGGATTTGGGTTTGGCAAAGTCAACGAGTGCCTGTTGGATTGAATCGTCTAGGTGAGGATTGTTTTTGAAGTGTTCTGGAAGCGCTTTTAGCATGGCGGCGACCACGTCGGTGAAGGGGGCGATTGCCGTTGCGATTTCGCGACCGATAGCTTGCTGGGGTAAGCGGATTTCAACCAGCCGAGGTTTTGTGGGGCAGCTGCAGCCATCGTGGTGATAGTATTCGGCTTGGCTGAGTTTCTGGCCGCTCGATTTACCTCGCACTCGGCGGTAGGTCGGGTCGTTGGTCGACACGTTTTTGCAAACAATCAAACGCTCGTCTTCGACTAGTTGTAAGAACGTGTCGCGGTTGGGTTCGGCTAGCAGGTGGTTGTGCAAGTAGTCGTCGGCAGCGGTGGCACTGGCGTCTGCGGGGCCATGAATGGTCAGTCCAAATCGGTGCGGTCGCGAGCAGTGGAAATCGCGTCCACAGATCGTAACGGTGAATGGTGCGGCTGAGACGTCCGTTGGAGGGTTCATGTCAAAAATATTGGGCTATTGTTTGCGAGTTTACTATTGGCCATGGGTGTTAAAGTTTACCGGTTGTGCGGGTCGCGTGTAGGTGTGGCGGCATCGGGTCCGTTTGTAACGATAATGTCGAACAATCCTTTAATGCTGAATGAAGCAATTGCCGATTTAGACCTTCTACGGCACCAACCCCGCGAGTGTCGTGGATTCCGAATCCAATTGTCCGCCTGATGGCGGGCAAGTTTGAGTCGGCAGTCATGTGTGGCTGCCAATTGACGACAGGGAATTCGGTTTGTTTTTAAGACTCAATGACCCATTTTGAATTCGGTGGCGGATGCTGCCGAGGAGGAAAGACTCCATGATTCGTCGTCTTCTTACGATCGCGGTTTGCTGCGTTGCATTTGCTGCAGTGAACCAAGAATCGACCGTTAACGCTCAGGCTTTCGGTGCAACTTGGGGCCAGCAAGGCCAAACCAATTTGGATCGATTTTATCACTATCCGTATGTGACCTATCCACAAAACTACCGCGCTAGTAGCTACTACCGAAGCGGAAACGATTTGTATCATCGCTATCCAGCTGAAATGCGGATCCCGGTTTACAATCGCCACTGGTACAACTACTACCCGACTGCTCGTCGCTATCACGCAGGTCATCATTTCCTCACAGATGTTTTTTAAACGATGTGGTTGGTTTCCCGGCCAACCGAGTTTCAAAACCAAAAGAGCTCCGTGTGTTTAACGCGGAGCTTTTTTTGCGCGGTTGTATGACCCCAGCGGAGGTGCTACCTGTGAGCCGTTCGCGCTAGCGTCGGGCCTTAACAGAACGTCGCTTAACCTAGCAACGCCCGACCCAAAACCTGACGCAAGCACGACCTAGTAGTTTTCGTCGTAGCTGGGCTCGCCAGAGTTCAGGAGCCTTGGCAAATCGCCCGAAGTCTGGCGACACCGGCTACATCCAAGGCCCGATGCTAGCGCATTCGGCTCACAGCGAGCCAAACCGCTTACTGGTTGGTCTCGTAAACTGCTTGGAGCAGATCTTCTACAGACTTGAATTTTTTCTTGCTGGCCAAGGGCTGTTCGAGTAAACGGCGTGCTTCGGCTTCAGGGTGTCCCAGTGAAACCAAAATTTGAAACGTTTCGTCCGCAATGTTGTGTTCGACCGAACCGGTGCTTTGAGTTGCGGGATCTTGTTTTGCCAGTAGGGCAAACTTCGCCATTTTGCGACGCAGCTGAGCCACGATTTTTTCGGCCATGGCGG
>CAZKTR010000093.1:0-10553 GCA_964555525.1 uncultured Pirellulaceae bacterium | reverse complement strand
AAAGGTAAGCATTGGCGAATAGGAAGTGATAGAGCGAGCAGGCTCCCGTAGTGCTTTAAAGGTCAAGGCCTTTCAAGGCTTCTCCACCAATGTTAATGCTCTCAAAAGAGTCTTTTAGACTGTCGTCGTCGTCACTGAAGTCAAGGAAGCTTTGGTCGGTTGCCACCGGAGTATCATTGTCATTGTCAGCGTCGTACTCAGCGTCAGCGCGTAAAGCCGTTGGCACCAAAAACGGAAGTTTTTCACCCAATCCTCTTCCGATTTTCAAAGGGTCCTGAGAAAATACCCACATTACAATTAGGTATGCGATTGGCAGGGCTAAGCAAGCTCCAAGCAACATTTTAAAAACGTCCGCGGCTGGATCGGGTTGGGCATTGTGTGCTTCGGCGGCTCGGGCATCGCGGTGTCGAGTGGAACGATGAGAGCTCAAAGGAAGCTCCGAACGGTCTGACGATTCTCTCGGTTGAACGAGAGGTTCAGGTTCGCGATCGAGCGATTCGATGCCGGGCGGAGAGACGTTACGAGACTCATTTTCAGGGTGACGAGTTTTGCGCCTTGTCTCGTCGACTCGTTCGTCTATCTGTTCTTGAGGCCTCGGTTTGCGACGGGACGAAGGTCTAGGGTCGCCGTGAGATCGTGAATCGCTTCTATGACGTGAAGACCGTTCTGTTTCACTGCTAGAGGATGAAGAACGTGACCTTGAACCGTCGCTTCTACTACGAGACGACTTCCGCCGTCTAGCTCCTTTGGCCAATTGGGAGGGCACGACAAATTTGCCCGCGGCATCTTTCGTAGTTTCGGTTGTTTGGTCGATGTATAACTTTTGTGTCTGTTTCTTCACCGGGGGGGCTTGTGGTTCGACGACCTCGACTTCAGGAGCCGCACTTTCAAGCAGTCTGATTAGCGGAAACGTTTCCTGGCAGTGAGGGCAGCGCACGTCAGCGTTGGCGCTCGCAGTTGTGGACACTCGTACCAAACCACTGCATGCAATGCAATTGCCAACAATGAGTGAGTTGGGGGTTGGTGGATGTCCTGAGGGCATTGGTTTTCCTGCCGGTTTCTGTTGCAGATGAATTCGAAAAGTACCGTTAATTCCGGTAATCTAACTGGAACAGTGCACTTTATACTATACGGGATCGAAATGCCTAAGGAAAATCCTTAAAACGTTTTGCGAAGGCGTTAAATTCGGCAGGCTTAAAGACGGTAGATTTCTTCGCATTTGTTCAAAAAAATACGTTAAAAGTCGACCTTGGGCTAATTTGTTGTTGGTAACGTATTCGCCGAGTTTTGGGCCATCGAATCACTGGACTTGGCTGCAGATGTTTCGATTTAGCCATGTTTTCAACCGATCGAAATGGCCTTGGGCAAAGAAGCTTCTGCAGTTCACGAAGGTCTTGTTGAGAGGTTTCAAAGAATTGGCTCGTGTACAGATTTCCTAGTAGTAAGCGGGGGAAGTAGGAAACTAACTTGCCGAAGGACACCTAGGTACTGTTGATACCTAAAGTGGGGTCAAGAACGGACGCAGTTGACGGTTTCCTAGAATTCCACGTCCCGCCTCATACATGGTGGCGACCGGAGAAGGTGCCGTTGAAAAAATGGCGGTCGTAGTGTGTTGTTAAGTGACATCATGAGGGCCAAGTTCGGTGCAAAATGGTTGAGTGGTCACACACTCCCATGCACTCATGTTGGTAGTCGCAGCCGATGGCCGCAGAGACTTCTTGGGTTCCTGACCAATTTTAATTAAGGCCTCGCGACAACCATCAAGGAGGAACCAAACGGAACTGGAAGTCTGGAAATTGTTGCCTGTTCTAATCGAGAAAATGTCTCCAAGGCATGGTTCACGATTCGGTTGGGAACTTTTGGAGGTCGCGGAACAGCTCCAAAAAACCGCTCTTTGAGACGGACCAGAAGCTTGGCTGCATACGTCCAATGGAACAAGTATAGCGACTGTTCGACTTTCAAGCCGCCTTCGACAATCAGTGGGCAGAAGTCTTTCTGGCAGTAGCGAATCACATGATGATTCAAATCATCGTGGCTGGTCCAAAGTGACATGAATGCGGGTACGGTTGCAAGAAGAAACCCATCTTCTTTCAACAGTGATTTGGCATGCTTCACCGCAGCGGCTGGATCGTCCATGTGCTCAAGTATGTCGAGCATCAAGATTGCGTCGTATTTTTCGCCGGGATTGAAACTGGCATCGAACATCTGGACGTGAATTCGATCCAACCATTTTCCGTCTTCCGAAAGTGTCTCCGGATCTGACTCGACGCCTGTGACGTGACCATATTTTTGAAGTGCGTCGAAAAACAGTCCATCACCACATCCGACATCCAAAATCGAAGCAGGCCGACTTAAATTTCCCAGTCGCGATTCCAGCTGTCGAAGAACTTCCACCTCTCGAGATCGCCACCACCAGTGGTTTTCGTAGAGTTCTCGATATTTTTGAGCGTAAACTTTTTCCATTACTTCACCACTGCTTGTTGGTTTTCGTCTACGCCTATCGGCGATCCAGCTGTGGGTTCAGCGTTTAAAGTCGCCGTTTGAATAGAGTTTTGGTTTGATTCAATGTCATCGATACGGAAGTTGTCGGCTTCGAGCACACGATCAACGACGTACATCGGGCGTAGTTTGACTTGCTGGAAAATGCGGCCAACGTATTCTCCAATAAGTCCCAAGAACACTAACTGAACTCCAGCAAGAAGTGTCACAACGGAGATCAATGCTGTAAATCCGTCAGGGGATCGGCTCAGAAACAGATGAGCGAAAATACTGTAAGCGACATACATGAAAGTCGCTGCGATGGTTACCACGCCAGTGCCTACCGCGGCGCGAAGTGGTTTTACCGAGAACGAAAAGATTCCATCGAATGCCAAACCGAACAGTTTTGTGAAACTGTATTTACTGACTCCAGAATGTCTGGCGTCGCGCTCAACCGTAATTCCTGTCTGCTTGAAACCAACCCAGTGCCGAAGTCCGCGAAGGTAGCGATGTCTCTCTGGCAATGTCTTGATCCGGTCGACAACACGTCGGGAAAGCAACGCAAAATCCCCCGAGCCTTCAGGCAGATCCAAATCAGCCAGCTTTCGGATTACTCGGTAGAAGCTCGAATAGCAGACACGAAGCAACAATGATTCTTTTCGTTTCTCTCTAACCGCGTAGACGACATCGTATCCCTGTTCGTATTTTTCAAGGAACCGGAAAACGGTCTCAGGAGTATCCTGAAGGTCGCCGTCCATCAAGACGATCGCGTCGCCGGTCACGTGATCAAGTGCGGCACTAAGGGCAGCCTGGTGACCGAAGTTGCGTGAAAACAAAATAGTTTTGACGCGTGGATCGGTCTGCGTTAATGCGCCGAGAATTTCTCTCGAACCATCGCTGCTGCCATCGTCGACGAAAACGATTTCGTGATCACCTTCGATTTGATCCAGGACTTCGGAGAGTCGGCGATAGAGTTCAGGCAGAACAGACTCTTCGTTGTAGATGGGGATTCCGATCGACAGCCGAAATCCCTGGTCCATTTTGTTTGGGTTGACGTTCATGTTGGACCGGAGAGCATCTGTAAGGGAATGGGGTGATGGAGGTTCTCCCACAGAAACGTAGCTTTCCAATAAAAAAACGAGCCGAAATTGAGACGCCGAGATAGAATTTCGAATCGGAGCAGTTTCGAATGTGACGATTGTTACGAAATCACGCGATGGCCACGAAAAACTCATCTACTTTCGCCGCACACCAACTTGCCACATCCCGATCTCTTCAACGAACTCCCAATCCTTCAAAAGAGCCTCGTGCATCGAAGGAGAACGGGATTCCAGCCTGATTTGTCCGTCGGTATCAACTTTCACAACACAGATGCTATCGGCGTTATCTACGGCATTTTCGACGCGACTCATTTGCTCTGGCGTCAACATGACAGGCCAGTAAGAGGGTAGCAGGGACGTGACAGGCTTCTTGTCAGTCCAAAAATAAAATCTGCTACTGGTGACGGTATCGAAAGCCAACCAAGGCGAATCGACTGAGTTGATAGCGGTCACCATCCGGCGCTCTTCGTCGGTTTTTTCTTCGTCCAGAGAAACCCAACGACATCCGGGCTGATCAAGAAATTTGCCATTGAACCAGCGATTGCCAAAGGCGAACGTTAAAACCAACAGAACGAGCACTAATGCGACTTGTAGACCGGAGCAGGCCCAACGAAGCGGTTGCCCGAAAGACTGATCATCGCGGGCGTCGAATGTAATCACAACCAATGCGATCACTATCGGAAGCGTGCCTAACGCGACTTGAGTTCCAGGAACTGGAAACGATAGCAACGGAGAAAGGCAAGCTGTCATCGCAAGTGCCATTCGGAACTGGGATTTGTCGCGCAGAATAAGTAGTGGCATTAAAAATGGGCCGGCAGCTGTCAGGAATCGACCTGCTCCGCGCGGTGCCAGGGTATGCTCCGATGGCGCCCAACACTCAACAACAATGATGCCCAATGCAATGAAAAGAGTAATTGGAGGCAGCCTCCACAGCCAGCTGGTAACCGCTCTCATTTTGTCTGGGTTACGCTTATCACCAAACAGGTACGCCCACGTTAGCCGGCCTGCGATCAGTGAGATCAGGGCTCCGAGGGACGGGGCGAGAGGGGTGTAGAAGTTGTTAGACATGTATGAATGCTGGAACACCAGACCATACAATAGTTCGTCGAGTGAGTTTCCGTTGTAGAACGCCCAGCAAACAATCAAGGCTGAACCGACAATTCCACCCAAGGCAATTGACAGTACCGGAAGCCATTTGCTTTCTACGGGAGCATCCGAGGCCGCGATGGACTCACGTTTTGCTTGCCATGCAGTGGCGATAAGCAGCATAACGGCAGTCGAGACGATAGTCGGCCAAAGAAACACTGTCCAAAGGCCGTCTTGCAGACACTTGTTGCCAATCGCCACCGTTACTCCCAAAGCAACGCCCAGAGTGAGTATACTACTGACGACGAACGCGGTTAGATTCAATCGATTTCCTGAAGGTCCGGCAAAGCTGGCCGCAAATAACGCTGCAACAGCAACGATTGCTCCGGCATTTAGCTTCGACAGACCCGCGATCGCGATGCAGACACCGGCGACAAACAGCAGCCAATGGTTGCGTCCGTTCATCAATAGAAGTGGAATCAGAGTAAACAGGGCGACGAGTTCCTGCGGATGAGCGGGCTCAAGGCCAAGGTTTTTCAACTGCAAGACGGCAAACAACGTCGCTATCGTTCCAGCAAGTCGACTTTTAGTCATCTTTAAAACGATGATGCCGCTCAGCAAGCCAATCAACAACCATGTTGCCACCGTTTTCAATCGTACGACGTCATGGGTAATTGGCACTCCCATGATGCCGTGAATCGGCTGCTGAATCATGTAGTACGCAGGGCCGTACTGAGTAAACGTTTCGGCATAGAGCCGGTCACCGTCGAGAAACGTTTTGATTGTCATCATGACGTAGCTTTCATCGTCGTGCGTTGCCATCGACGAGTAGCTATGAGTCAGCGTAAAGGCGGCGCAAAGAGCGAAAACCCAAACCCAAGGCATCAACTTCCATGATTCATCTTGACGAGACATGCTATCCATTTCTTGTTAGCCAAAGGTTATCGCAATCCCTGGAAGCGCTGAATACTACCAGACCGTTCCATCGCTACTGTAAAGAACCCATGGACCCAATGCGGTTTGTCGAACGTGTTGGCAGGCGACGTCGAATGTTGTGGCTTCGGGCATCGGTCTCAAATCCCAATGAGAGATAACAGATGGGCGAATTATAATCGGCGACTGGATTGTAAGAAACGGGTTAGGCAACATGGACTAGATCGACGAACGAAAGTTAGAGGAAGTTTTAATTGCTGATCGATTTGTCCGCTTGGTAGGACATCCGTTTGGTAGGATGTGCGCTCACATTGTAATTTTACAGCCTACTGCGAATCTTGGGGCGATCTCTACTGGATTTTGAAATGGACTTCTGAGATGGAACAATTATTTGTTTTGGCAAACGCCGCAGCCGATGTCTTGGCGAAACGACTGGCCGACAGCAAGCGAAGGATTGTGCTGGCCGAGAGCTGTACGGCGGGAATGGCCGCTGCCGTGTTGGGCGGTTGTCCTGGAATATCGGCATGGTTCTGTGGTTCGGCGGTGGCGTATCGAGCAGAAACCAAAAGCCAATGGCTAGGAGTTGGCCAAGAGTTAATTGAGCAATTTTCAGCTGAGTCAGCCGACACAAGCCAAGCGATGGCTTTGGCAGCTTTAGCAAAAACCCCCGAGGCCGATTTGGCGGCCGCCATCACCGGGCACTTGGGGCCTCAAGCACCGGCGACGATCGACGGTAAAGTCTTTATGGCGATTGCCTTTCGTGAATCTGGGGAAGTCATCCCGTTTGAGATTCAACTAAAACAAACTGAACGTCGAAAGCGGCAGCTCGAAGCTGCCACTTATTTGTTAAGATTCGCCGGCCAAGCCCTGTTGTAAGCGGCTTAACGACTTACTTGTACTATTCGACGAAAAACAGATTCACTTGGGGTAACTCTTCACGGCTCCCAGAAGTGTCGATCGCGTAGGTCGCCACGAAGTAGGCGCCAGCGTCTAATTCGATCGAAGTGCTCCAACTTCCGTTTTCGGCAACCGGAGATGGCATGAAGGTCCAATCACTTTGGAAGTTAGTGCCGTTAAAGTAACGGCCGTCTGATCGTCGGCGAATGATCACGCGGACCAAATCGACTGTGTTCGATGAAAACGCACTTCCGTAAACGGTGACTTCGTTGCCAACCGTTGCAAAATGCCTTGGGCTAAGAATCTCGGAAACCGGTGGGCTAGATTCCAAACTAAACGATGTGGTGGCTGGATCTGTGAAGCGGCCTACTAGGTCGTACCCCCAGACCCAAACCTTGACGGTACCACCAGGAAGGTTGTCTACCGGGTTAAAGTCGTACTTCCATTGAGACAGCATGCTGGTTCTGTTGACCGTTGCTGAGACCTGTTGGAAATCCGAAACCCATTCATCACCATTCCAAAATCGTCTTGACGCAGTATCTAAGAGTGAGAGACGAACTTCGATTGCGCCTGCAGGTGCGTCAATGATTCCGTTCAACTCCACTCCACCCATGAATTCTTCACCAGGTTCCGCTGGCGAACTGATGCCAACTATCGGATCACTGTCGGCTTTAAGCGAACGCAGTTGCAAGGCCAATGCGGCTTTCCCGACAGATGATAGTGATGAATATGAGTTGTTTAGCTGTAAAGGATCAGAACTTAAATTGTAGTATTCTCCTTCACCGGTAGCATGTTCGGTGTAAACCGTGTCGTAGCGACGCATTGTGTTGGCCGCACATAGCACGTCGTTGCCAAAGATCGATTTGGTTTCCCAGTTTTCGATCAAAATTGATTCTCGCCATCTATCTTCAGCAACTGAATTTGGATCATCAATTAGTTGCTTGAAGGACATGCCATCGACGAAGGAAGGAATCGTACCGCCAGCGATATCAACGATCGTTGGTGCGAGGTCAATGTGGGCCAGTAGATGGTTCTTGCTGTCGTGGCTAACTCCAGGACCAGCAATCAGCAGCGGTATTCGAGTAGCGTGGTCGAAGTGATAACCTTTGCCGAAAACTCGGTTTTCTCCTTGTGAAAATCCGTTGTCGGATGTCACAAAGATATATGTGTTTTCAAGCTTGCCAAGACTCTCGAGCTTGTCGACGATTGCACCTAATTGATCGTCGAACGAAAGCGTGGCTCGTAAACGATCGCGATAGTGATCATTGATATAGTTTTCCCAGAAAAAGGGAATTCGCGGTAGGGATGCGAAATCACCAACTTTGTCACTGTAATCAAGTTCGTCGTAGCTTTCGTCCATCGGCGCTAGAACGTCGCTCCACAGATCGCCGTAACGCTCAACATCAACCATCCGCTGGTTGGTGCCATTGTGAGGTGCCAGTGGGTTCAAGTACAGAAAGAAAGGCTTGTCTTCGTTGCTGTCCGAATGGGCTTGCAAGAGTTTAAGAGTATCATCGGTTTCAGAGTTTGTACGATAAACGCCTGGTTCTGAGCGTGTCCACACACCGAAAGAACGCTCGTTCGTAAGACGGTAGAATTCGAAGTACCTCGAACCCATGTAGGAATAAAAGTCATCCCAGCCTTGAGGCAATGTTCTGTCGAAATCGCCGTGGATGAACTTACCGACCATCATCGTGTGGTAACCCGCATCTTGCATCCAAGTTGACAAGTCGTTTTCGTAGAAACCTTGTTCGCGATAAAGACGCATTCCACCAGGCATGCCGTTGGCGACCCCAGCATTAGGTTCGTTAATGAAAACGTTTGTGTTGTGGGCGTACTGTCCGCGTAACAAGCAGGCCCGTGATGGACCGCACAGTGGAGATGTCGAATGAGTGTTTGTAAATCGTAGGCCTTGATTGGCCAATGCTTCTAAGTTGGGAAATCGGAGCGATAGCGTTTCATCCGATAGTAGATTAGCGTCTGCATCGTCTAAGTTGATCAGAACGATGTTTGGTTTTTGCTGAGCCGTAGCAGGGGCGATAATTCCGACTAGAACCAGAAGGATCAAAGTACTTTGTAGAAAGATTGTGCGCGGCAATGAAAAATTTGGATACATGTGAAATCAATTCGTTCGGGAGTTGGGTTGTCTCGGGAAAGAAGAGGTCATGAGGTCTCTACTTTCGGTGGAGTTTGACCGCCGTTGAGCAACGACAAGGGTCTCAGTAAAACGTCGAATTCGATTACACCGCTCTTACGTTGCGGTTGCATTCTTGTTCGAGTTTAGGGAGCTCAAACGGCCATCGGTCTGATCCAACTTAGGTTGCGAAATGAGGTAGACTGGGTCAAATTGTAAACGTTTTTCAATTGAATTGGGGGGTTTTTGTACAAATTGACAGGCTAAGACGGTCAGTTTGGTGGGTTTTGCGGGGGTATCTAAGAGGACTGTAAAATCTGCCAACCGACTTTGACTCTGGTTCGTAGAAGGCTTAAAGTCAGGCATGAACTTTCCTGAATCAAACGAAAATGACGATTTTGACGGCGACGGTCGAGCCGATGTTGGCGGGCTGAGCGGTCAGGGGGACGATTTCTTCTCGGATGACGAAGGCGCAGAGTTCTCGTTGAACCAGCTGAGTGAAGCTTACGCGGAGGTGATTGAGGCTCAGACGGGCGTCAAGCACACGGTTGGTCTGCCGAATCAAAGCGAAATGAGTGACAGTGAAGTAGAGGAGACCGTTGCGGACGATCGTGTGGATGACAATGCTGGTTGTCCGATTTCTCCCGAGTCGATTGTTGAATCGATTTTGTTCGTCGGTGCTCCTCGAGATGTCAAGCTGAACAGTCGTAAGATTGCAGCGGTGCTGCGGGACGTTAGCCCCAAAGAAGTAACCAAGATCGTGGGCGAACTGAATCGGCGATACGAGAAAGACAATTCCGCCTATCGAATCAAGGTTGATGGTGGCGTGTTTGAGATGGTGCTTGACCCGAAACTGACTGAGTTTCAACAAGAATTCTTTGGGCGCAACCGCGAGGTGCGGTTGAGCCAAGCGGCGATCGAGGTGATGGCCGTGGTCGCATACAATCAGCCCATTACTCGCGAGCAGGTTGAAGTGCTGCGAGCTAAGCCGTCCGGTGGAGTGTTGAAGCAGCTGCTCAAACGACAACTGTTAGAAGAGACTCGCGACGAAAAAAATCCGAAGGTCAAGTACTACTGTACGGCTGATCGTTTCTTAGATTTATTTGAGCTAGAAGAGTTGGCTGATTTGCCGCAAAGCCATGACATGGCCGATATCGCTGATTTGTCAGACTGATATGAAACAAATTCCACGTAGACAAAGTACGCTTCTTCGGAAGTATTGAATTCGCCAAAGCAACTTCATTCTTTACTATTACCCACCCAGTACAATGAATGCAAAACATTTAAGCTTATTCCAGCGAGTCGTTGGAAGTGTCATTTCTCTCAAGATCGTGTTGGTCGTGTTGGTGGTAAGCTCGATTGTCGCAACCGGTTCGGTCGCGCATGCTCAACCGGAGGCGGTACCTGTGAACGAAAAACCCGAAGGCTTCCTCAATCTATCCGTGCGCACTGGCGGGGGGATGCAGTTTTGGACGGACCTGCGAAATGTCGGCGGTTGGAAGATTCAGCAAAACTCTGAAACCGGGCACTGTCGGTTGATTGACTCAACACAGGTGCGACGAGCTTGGGGCAATTTTGCTCATTGCGAGCAATCACTGCAGCAGCAGATTCAGACCGGAAAGGTGGTTCGGCCTGCCGGTAAGGTGGTGATTTTGTTGCACGGTCTGGTGCGGACCCGCAATTCGATGCAAGTGATGGAAAAGCATTTGCAAGGCCAAGGTTTCACGACGGTTAATTTTGGATACGCCAGCAGTCGCAAAGAAGTCAAAGAACATGCGGTGGCGCTAAAGTCCGTGATCGATGGTTTGGGCGATCAAGTTACGGATATCCATTTCGTGGCCCATTCGCTTGGAAACATCGTGATTCGCAAGTACCTGTACGACACAGCCAATCCGCAAACCAATCGCAATGGCGACCCTCGAATT
>CAZKTR010000092.1:0-10569 GCA_964555525.1 uncultured Pirellulaceae bacterium | reverse complement strand
TTCGGCGAACTCAAAGTCGAATTAGTCAACTTTCGACAAACATGGCTTGGTATTGCCGCGAATTTGAACCGTTGATACGAGAGGCGAAGCCACATGAGGTTGTCAATGTCATTGCGAAAGAAATGAGTGCTGACTATGGCGAAACGCGACTCAAGGTCGTCGATGCTGTGCCTCCGGATCTATCTCTGAATTTGGATTCGCATTACTTTGACAGGGCTGTCAGGAATATCTTGGCGGTTGGATTATGGGCTGCTGAAAATGGTTCGGCCGGACAAGATGCTGTCACGTTTGAGACAGAGTTGTTAGATGATTGGTATTTCATGCGAGTGTCATTTCGGCACTTCGATGAACGGTTCGACCTAGCGGAGTTAGGAAAAGGCGAGATCAATAACGTAAATGCAGAATTTGGCTTTTTGGAAATGCTGGTTGCCCGAAGGATTGTGGCCAGCCAAGCTGGAGTGCTCGCTTGCTCGACGGACTCAGCGAGTCTGAATACGATCGAAGTTCGACTGCCTCTGGATTCTGAAGCAGTTAGTGCAGGTTCTTAGCTCGTTCGTCTTCAAGCTTAGTCGTTGTCGGCGCGTAACACCGAAACGAAGGCTTTTTGTGGAATGTTCACACGGCCAAACTGTTTCATCTTGGCCTTGCCCTTTTTTTGTTTCTCCAGCAACTTTTTCTTTCGCGTTACATCACCACCGTAAAGTTTCGCTGTCACGTCTTTGCGGAATGGTGCGATGGTGGACCTCGCGATTACGTTGCCGCCGATCACGCCTTGGATTGGAATCTTAAATTGGTGCCGAGGAATTTCTTTGGCCAAGCGTTCGCAATAATGTAACGCACGGGTGCGGGCTTTTTCGCGGTGTACCAAATAAGCCAGCGTATCGACCGGTTCTTTGTTTACTAAGATTTCCACTTTGACCACGTCTGTTTTACGGTACTCGGTTTGTTCGTAGTCGAAAGAACCATAGCCGCGGGTGATCATTTTCAGTTTGCCATAGAAATCAAACAGTACCTCACCCAACGGCATCTCGCTAACGACTTCCATACGACCAGTCGAAAGGAAGTTCATGGTCTGCGATTCACTACGGTGTTCGCGGCAGAGTTCCATCACGGGGCCGACATGCTCTTCAGGGGTAATGATGGAGGCTTTGATAAATGGCTCGGTAATTTCTTCGATTTGAGTCGGGTCGGGCCAGTAACTGGGGTTGTCGACTTCGATTTCTTCGCCGGTGTTGAGGGTAATTTTGTATTTAACCGAGGGTGCGGAGATGACGAGCCCTAGATCGAATTCACGTTGCAATCGTTCTTGGATCACATCCAAGTGCAACAAACCCAAAAATCCACAGCGGAACCCAAACCCTAACGCGGCCGACGAATCTTTCTCGTAAGTCAACGCAGCATCGTTGATCGCCAGTTTATCTAACGCTTTGGTCAAATCTTTATACTGATCGGTGCTCATTGGGTACACCGAAGAGAAAACCACTTGCCGCGCTTTCTCGTAGCCGGGGATCGGTTCGTCGGCTGGGTTTTCGACCAGTGTGATTGTGTCGCCGACTTCGATGTCTTGCACGCTTTTTACGCCCGCGACGACGTAACCAACATCGCCTGCAGCAAGTTGATCTTTGGGGATTAACTTCAGTTGGTTCAGGCCAAGTTCGTCGACGTTGTAGTCACGACCGCCGTGCATGAAGTGGATCGCATCTTTGGTTTTGAGCGTGCCCTCCATGACTCGGATCTGCAAAATCACCCCTCGGTATTTGTCAAAGTGAGCATCAAACACAAGCGCTTTGAGCGGTGCGTTGGGATCGCCGGTGGGTGGAGGAAGTTTGGTGACGATGCCTTCGAGTACGTCTTCGATGTGTAGTCCGGTTTTGGCAGAAACGGGGATCGCTTCGAACGGGTCGAGCCCTAGATCTGCGTCGATCGCTTCACGGGCTCGGTCGACATCTGCCGCAGGCAAATCAATTTTGTTGATTACGGGCAGCAGTTCAAGATCGTATTCCATTGCCAAATATTGGTTTGCAACCGTTTGAGCTTCGACGCCTTGCGACGCATCAATGATGATTAGAGCGCCTTCGCAAGCCATCAGGCTGCGGCGGACTTCGTGTGAAAAGTCAACGTGGCCGGGCGTGTCGATCAAGTTTAAATGATAGACTTCTCCGTCGTTTGCTTTGTAGCTGAGAGTTACTGTGTTGCTTTTTATCGTGATGCCACGTTCCCGTTCGATGTCCATCGAATCCAAGAGTTGGTCTTTAAATTCGCGTTGGGTGACTGCGCCGCAAGCTTGAATCAAGCGGTCTGCGAGCGTCGATTTGCCATGGTCGATATGAGCAATGATGCAAAAGTTGCGAATGTTTTTCATATTTGGTGCGTCGCCGTAATCAATCACAAGTGTCTTAGAGTGTGGCATTCTACTGCAGGATCGCAGTTTAGGCTTCGGGGAATGTCAGGTTTGTGGTTTCTAAACTAAATCATTGGGTTTGTAGCGGGGCAAGCCAGATTTTAGGCCTTTGGGTGGACTCATCAGGAAATCTGACGTTCCAGCTACTCCAAAAACCAAGTGAGAACGTAGCGCTAAATAAGTTAGCTAGACGGTAAGTGAGTTAACCAAAGAGTGGTTCTTTGCCTGATTAGACACGACCGAAGAAGTTAATTCTGACGAGTAGGCTGGCCGATTGGAGTCTTGATGCGGGTAATAATGTGGGCTTAAGGGGGTTAGGTAGACCTTGCGGCTGCAGGTGGCGTCTTTTATTCTCATTCACTAACAAATATTGCATGTGGTTTAATCGGTTCCTAGCAACATTTTTGCTGGCCCGGTACCATGTTGGCCGATGGGAATCTAGAGTTTCTTTCTTTGTGATAAGTTTGCGTCTACAGAATTGCACCATGATCGCTTCTAGCATCAAATCATTGTTGTTAATCGTTTTTACGTTGGTTGTTGTCAGTTTGAACAACCAATCTGCACATGGTCAAGCGTGGCTTCGCCAAATGTTCAAGGGGCAGAGCACCCATGATTTTGGGGACGTTCAAATGGGAGATGTTCCTGAACATCGGTTTCAGTTTGAAAACGTTTTCAACGAGACTTTTCACATTCAGTCGATCAATTCGAGTTGTGGATGTACCATTGCCACGGCTTCCAAGCGGACTCTAAAAACTTGGGAGAAGGGCGAGATCATCTGTAAGTTTAACACGCCTGCCGTCGGTGCTGGACCAAAGCAAGCGACGATTACGGTTAAGTTTGATCGTCCGTACCGCGCTGAAATGCAATTGTCGGTGAAGGGAAACATCGTGACCGGAGTGTCGCTCGAACCTAAACAAATCGACTTTGGGCAAGTGGTGGAAAACAATTTGCCGGTTCGTGTTGTGGAACTTAAGTCCTCGGGTAATCCGAACTTTCGGATTCGCGACGTAAAGAGTGTGTTCAAGCACATTTCAGTAAAGGTTCAGGAAACCGGCCGGAACAACGGGCAGGTTAGTTACAACATTATTACGCAGCTCAAGGATTCGGTGCCTAAGGGTTTTGCTCAGGATCAGCTATACCTAGTCGTGGAAGAAGGCCGCAACTACGACGGTACTCCTCGGCTGAAACAACTCCCTCTGCCGTTCAATGCGAAGGTGACATCGGCGCTGCAATTGTCTCCAGAGGTGCTTTCGTTGGGGCCGCTTGCTCCAGGCGAAGTCGTTAAAAAGAAAGTGTTTTTAAAATCGGACAAGCCGTTTTTTATCAACGATGTTCGTTGTCAGAGTGAAGCGTTTAGTGTTAAAGCGGCCAGCAAGGCCAAGAAAATACACATCGTTGAAGTGATTTACACGGCCGAAGCCGAAAAAGTTGGTAGCCATGAGTGCGAGTTGAGCTTTTATGTTAGCTACGCTGATACCAAAACCGTTCCACCCGCTTCGGCTCCTTCAGGACGATTGAAAGCGATCATTGAAATTACTGGACAGCATGGTGCCAAGGCTGACGTCATCAATGTCGGTGAGATAGTTGGCTCAATCGAGTAAGAATGTTGTATCGATCTCGCAAGAAGCAGATAGACATTCTCTAGAGATGCTCCATTCGTCATCGCTTTCAGAAGAAGCGAGTGCTGCTCGCGGTATTTAGGCTGGTACTCAAAGTCATCAACGCGAAGTCGCCAAGACGGGAAGGCGCAAAGAGTTTCAACGGCGTCAGAACTTTGCGTCTTGCGGCTTAGCGCCTTTCGCCTTGCGTTGAATCTTTCTTGTCTCAGTGGATGGAGCAATGAGACACCGGAGCAACCCGCTTATTAGGCCGCTGATTCGCAAAGATTGGTGAGCCCTGTTAAAGTAAGACCGCAAACCGGCGCTTCGAGGAACGAACACATGGCCAATTCATCTGAACCAACGAATCCTAACAAGTTTGGCATTGGTCAGATGATGCTTATCGTTACGTGGGTGGGGCTGGTTTTTGGACTCATTCGCTCGACACTCAATACGCGACCGTCAACGTATGGCAGCTATTCAGCAATCGCGGCATCCGACAACGGCAAGTACTTGGCAGCGGTTTACTACGACGGGATCCATCTTTTTTGCAAGGGAAATTATGTCAACAGTTTTAAGGTGGGAGGACAAGTCAACAGCCTCAAGTACGTCGACAACGATACCCTTGCACTAGCGATCGCCAACGTCGATTCGGTACTAGCGTGCGGCGTGCACTTTTATTCTCTCAAGGAAAACAGGATCACACGGTCGATACCTGTTGAACCGGATCAGCATACGAAAATTCGTTTACTTGACGACAAGTTTATCGTTCACCTAGTCGACCGTTTTGATGTCTACGATATGGATGCGCGGGCAGGAAGTGACTCAAGCTCATCGTATTCGACTCCGGATCCGGTTGGCCCGTTGCCTTTCGCTGCCAGCAACGATGGTCGATTTGTAGCATTTCATGAGTTTTCGATTGCTTTAGCCGACGATTTCGACAGCCAGGATAATGATGAGCGATTCGTCGACTACGACTTGGAAACAGGGAAAGGCAAAAACTCTTTGACAATGTCTAACGGATTGGCCTTCAGTCCTGATGGTTCTTTTGTCATCACCAGTAGAAACGATATTGAAAAATTAAGTTGGCCATCAGCGGAGAAGCAGTGGTCGGTTCCCAATGACCGAGTCAGTGGACGGGTGCGTATCTCGCCAGACGGTGGCCGGTTTGCTGTCTTGACCGGAAGAGACTATGCAGACGAAGAACGATATTTGCGAGTCTACGATTCTCTCTCTGGAACAAAGCTCTTTGAAACGGAGCTAAACGAAATGCATGGCGTTGGTTACACTTTTTCTCCCGATGGACAAACGGTTTGGACGTCCGACAGAGATGCGGAAGGTGTTTTGCTGCAATGGGATATCGCTTCCTCTTCAATCGCGAACCGAGTCGGTACGAATCGGGAAATTCAGTATGTCCTGTTCTATACCACACTGCTTTTTCTCTGGTCCGTGCTGTATAGCAAATTATTCCCGAGTCGAGTTCACAGTAAGAAGCGGCGAGTAGTTTACGCAGGATTTCTACTGCTTGGCAGTATCGTCGCCATTGCAAGCAATTGTTCTTTGTGTTTTTTGGATCGAAGTATGATGTGGATAGCACCCGGATTGCATTTTTTAGCAACGTGGGTCGCGGTCACTTTGTGTAGGACGGCTTTTGGGTTCGCCAAGAAGCCGCCAGAGCAACAAATCGATTGAGCCACTGGGCTCGCTTGGCATGGTCATCGTGAACCAGAACCTCTACAGAATGTTGCCCGGTGTGTAATCGGCGGCACCAGGATACGCTTGTTCTAAAGCTTCGACTTGAGCAACGAATTGGTTAACTTGCTCGGTCGCCGAACCGTAATTGCTACGGCCTTGTTCTAGCAATAGAGCCAATTTTTCGGCGGATAAGCCCAGTCGATCGTCGTTAGCGAGTCGTTCAAGTAAATCATTTTCTTTGGCTTGGCCGGTGCGCAAGTCATTCACGGTGCCGACCGCGTGTTCTTTGATGGCATGGTGAGCAGTCTCGCGACCAACACCTGCTTTAACCGCTTCCATCATGATCGTCGTGGTCAGTAAGAATGGCAGGTAGTGTTCGTTTTCTGTTTCGATTACTGCAGGGTAAGTATCCATCTGGTTTAAAATCGTCAAGAACGTTTCGAACATTCCATCGATCGAATAGAACGCATCGGGCAACATCACTCGGCGGACGACCGAACAAGAAACATCCCCTTCATTCCACTGGTCGCCTGCCAAACTTGCCGCCATTGCTTGGTAGCCTTTGAGTAGCGTGTGAAAACCGTTGACTCGCTCACTCGAACGCGAGTTCATTTTGTGCGGCATCGCGCTGGATCCGGTTTGGCCTTTGGCAAAGCCCTCACTAGCGGTTTCGTGACCGGCCATCAATCGTAACGTTTTACAAAGCGAAGATGGACCGCTGGCGATCTCCAACAAGACGCTGATGGTTCGCAGGTCTAAGCTGCGAGGATAAACCTGACCGACGTTGTCTAATCGACGAGGAATTCCCAAGTGCTGCACGACAAGTGATTCAAGTCGCTCGAGTTTTGAAGCGTCGCCGTCGAGCAAACTCAGTTGATCCATTTGCGTGCCGACCGCGCCCTTTAATCCACGAACCGGATAAGTCTCAATGAGAGCCGAAAGCGAATCGAGCGAGATTAGAATCTCTTGACCAAACATGGCTAGGCGTTTGCCAAAGGTGGTTGGCTGAGCGGCAACGTTGTGAGTTCGAGCGGTGATGAAGAGCCCTTGCCACTGTTGTGCGCGATTTTTCAATCCAGCGAGTGTTGCGATGGTTTTTTTGCGGATTTCTACCAACGAGCGAAATACTTGTAGTTGTTCGACATTCTCCGTTAAATCCCGCGAAGTCATTCCTTTGTGAATGTGCTGGTGACCAGCCAGGTCACAGAATTCTTCGATTCGAGCCTTAACATCGTGCCGAGTGATTCGTTCACGATCCATAATCGACTGCAAATTGACTTGGTCTTTCACAGTTCGATAAGCTTCGATGGCGGTTTCTGGGATATCGACGCCCAATTCACGTTGAGCTGTCATGACCGCGATCCACAGTTCTCGCTCAAGAACAATCCGACCTTCGGCGGACCAAATTGACTTAATCGCGTTAGATGCATAACGCTCAGCTAAAACATTGTGAATCATAATTAATTTATATTGGCCAGTTGGTAGGAGTGGTTTCGAGAGATCAACAGGCGGCTAACTAGCTGGACTCGCCAGAGTTCAGGGGGCCTTGGCAATTCGCCCGAAGTCTGGCGACCCCGGCTACGTAGCTGGATTTGCCGTAGGAAATCACGAAGCGGGCATTCTAGCGTGGCTGCAATAAACCCCAATGGTCGTTTGCAAAAACCATTGTCTGAAAGGTTTATTTTTCGTTTTAACGGTGCTCCGGTGCTGAAGCGGCAAAATTGGTGGCTAGTCGGGACCACGCGGGTAAAATCATCAATATCGCCTAGAAAAGAACGTCTAAAACTGCTGAAAACAAGGGCATGCACGACAAGATTGTTTCCTAATTCGCTAAAGTGCGGGCGATTCGTTTAAAACCGCAGGGTTTGAAGGCCTTTCAGGCGTTTTGAACTAGCGATAGCTCAAGGATAGTCTTTACGTTTCTGCCGATCATGAGATACGATACGTAGGGGCTGAAACTGATAGCCAAAGTTTACTGATTGGCAAATTTGGTGTTTTTACGAACGTTGGATTGGTCGATAACTTTTAAACTAGCAGTTTAGAAATTCGCGCTGCAGTCAATTACTGACCTAAGGAGTTTGTCCGTGATCAATCGATCATTCGTTTTACTAGTTGCCATTATTTGCACGGTCTGTTCGGCAGGCCAGTTGTGTGGACAAGAAACGATTACGAACCCTGCCAAGCCCGCTTTGGTAGTTCCAAAAACGCCAACGATGCAACGGCCAGGTTTGAAACCGGCCGATCGGGTTCAAATCGCCGGCGCCGACGAAGTTCAGAAAATGGCTTCTAGGCTTCGGACACAAGAGTTACTTCCGGCTACCACCAAGGCTTGGATTTCGATCCCTGACGCAAAAGACATCAGTGATCGCTTCGATCGTAGTCAGTTTGGTGAGCTGGCAAAGAACAAAACACTCAAGCCATTCGCGGATTCAATTAAGAGTCAGGTCAAAGATTGGATCGACCAGCAAAACGTTCGTTTGAACTTAGATGTCGATCAATTGAAGGGCGTGAGTTCCGGTGAGATCTGTTTTTCGGGTGTGCTACAAGAAGACGGCAAGCACGGCGTTGTGTTTCTGATGGACGTTACGGACACTCGTGATAAAGCTGTCAAACTTTCAGATCGGATTTCGAAAAAACTGATTGCGCGTGGGGCCGTAAAAAAACCTGTGCCTATTCAAGGGGTTAACTGTACTCAGTTGACGCTGGACAAGCCCAAGGAGTTCCGCACGCCGCGAAAGACGTTCCATGCCATCGTGGATGTTAAAGGGGACAAGAAGTCGAGCTGGATGTTGGTCTCCAATAACGAATCAGTTTTCCGTGATGTGCTTCGTCGATTGACTTTCCCAGATCGAATCCAAGCTGTTGAAACGTTGGCGGCTCAAAAGGCTTTTAAATCGGTGATGGCGCAAACTAAGTCGAAGAGTTTCGATTCTCAGATTAGCTGGTTCGTCGATCCATTCGGTTATATTAAGTTGGCCCAGAAAATTCGTGACGAGGAAGCGGCCAACAAGGTGCCTCGGGATGATTTAGCGAAGAAGTTGGCAGAGGCTGGTTTCGACGCGTTTCGTGGGATTGGTGGTCAAGTTTCGTTGATGACCGGAAAACACGAAGTCGTTCACAGAACCTTTGTTTACGCGGACAAAGTTAAAGTCGGTCAAAAGAAGGTTTTCGATCTGTTCGATTTCAATGTTAACAAAGACCTGCCGCACACATTGCCGCGTTGGGTGCCCGACGAAGCGTCTTCGATCATCACAGGTGATTGGAATATACAAAAAGCCTTTGGTGCCGTTGGCCATTTCTGGGATGCTAATACGAAGCCGGGGTCTTGGGAGCAACTCTTGATTGATCTTAAGAACGACCCACAACTGAGATTTGATATGGCAGATGTGGTCAGCCAAATTAACAATCGATTTGTGGTTGTATCGGCAACAGAGCGACCGATTGGCCCTAAAAGTGAGCGGGTGGTTATCAGTGTTCGTCTGAAGGACAGATCCAAGGACGTATTTGACAACCTTAGTCGTTTAAACCCTGATGCTCGCATCATTAAGGTTGGTCCATGGAAGTTCATTGAGATTGACTCGACAATTAAGGATGATGATTCTGGAATAAAAATTGAGGGTATCGACGACTTGGATCTCGAAGACCCTGATGAATACGAAGAGGAGGAAGAGGAAGAAGAGGAGCGTTTTGAATTGTTCGAAAAACGATACATCACCGTGGCTCCAATTCCGGGCGACAAGTCCAGTGCTGAGCTGTTTATTTGTAACGATAAAAATTACCTCAAGAAAATTTTGGCTCGACGAAAATCCAATGTAGAAGCGTCGGCTGACTTTGTACGCGTCAAAATGAGTTTGGCAGCCTTGACCGACGACACCAAAATTGCGTGGCGCCAGTTTGGGCGTTTGGATAAAGGCTTAGAAACCAACTACGAGATGATGCGACGCGGAGAGATGGCTTCTTCACAAACCATGTTGGCGCGTATCGTCAATCGAATTTTTAATAAGCAGGCCGCCGAGAACGCAAGGTTGCAAGGTAAGGAGTTCGACAAAGATGCCGTCCGCAAGCAAGAGCTTGATGGTGCGACGTTGCCGAAAGATTTCTCTAAGTCGATCGCACCTTATCTCGGTTATACTGGAAGCGTCGTCGAGTTGGTGGACGGCGGTTGGCGAATCACAGGGGTAGTCCTAGGTCGTAAAGTCAAAGCTGCGACGGCTGAACTACCGAAGAAAGCGGATTCGCTAAAGTTGGATCCGACCCACCAAGGTGTGGTCACGCCAGTAACGAAAAAAACTGTCCAATAATCGTCGTTTCTTGATGCAGGACGGCAGCTAACTTTCGGTAACAGATGAATCGCCGCTGACTCTCACTACAGGCCCTATTGAATTTCTAGTAGGCGCCGAATCGCGGTCGATTTCCCGGTTGCATCGACTGGAAATGCCCGGTTCTCGCAACGCATTATGAGTTCAGGCCCGTTTTACAAACGTTGCCAAGACGTTAAAATTTGGCCATCCGTGTGTGCTGTCGTTGGGCAGCTTTCCTATTAGATTTCAGTTTATTGTTCCATTGCTGTTTCGTTAGCAACGTAACTTCAGAAAGCCGATCAATGTCAGAAGTGGCTAAGTTTGCCTGTGACGGTCATGAGTTAGAATTTCCCGTCGTTGAAGGTTCCGAAAAAGAACGCGCGATCGATATCAGCCAATTGCGAAAGCAAACGGGCTTGATCACGATCGACGAAGGATATGTCAATACGGGCTCGACTCGAAGCGATATTACGTTCCTTAACGGCGAAGAGGGCGTCCTGCGTTATCGGGGATACGCAATCGAAGAACTCGCTGAAAACTGTGATTTCGTTGAAGTCGCCTATTTGCTGATCTA